>NZ_JBHWZY010000501.1:0-5165 GCF_042727815.1 Nocardia sp. NPDC060220 | reverse complement strand
CCCTGCCGCGGGCCCCTTCTAACACGTTCTAGAAGGTTAAAAATTACACACCCAAAATCGCTTATATTCACCGGGGCGCCGATATCGCGGCGCCCGGTTCGACGACTCAGTGCTGCGAGATGGTGGACCAGCCCGGAACCTCGTCCGGGGTGCGCGGGCCGGGCCCGGTGTAGATCGCGGCGGGGCGGACCAGCTTGCCCAGCTGCTTCTGCTCGAGGATGTGGGCACACCAACCGGCGGTCCGGCCACAGGTGAACATCGCGGGCATCATGTGCGCCGGAACCTCGGCGAAGTCGAGGATGACCGCGGCCCAGAACTCGACATTGGTCTCGATGGCGCGATCCGGGCGACGCTCGCGCAGCTCGGCCAGCGCGGCCTGCTCCAGCGCGGCAGCCACCTCGAAGCGGGGGGCGTCGAGGCGCTGGGCGGTGGCGCGCAGCACGCGGGCGCGCGGGTCCTCGGCGCGGTACACGCGGTGGCCGAAGCCCATCAGCTTCTCTTTGCGGTCCAGGATGCCCTTGACCAGCGCACGGGCGTCACCGGACTTCTCGACGGCCTCGATCATCGGCAGCACGCGCGCCGGGGCGCCGCCGTGCAGCGGGCCGGACATGGCGCCGATCGCGCCGGACAGCGACGCCGCCACATCGGCGCCGGTGGAGGCGATGACGCGGGCGGTGAAAGTGGAAGCGTTCATGCCGTGCTCGGCCGCGGACACCCAGTAGGCGTCGATGGCCTCGGTGTGGCGCGGGTCCGGATCACCCTTCCAGCGGGTCATGAACCGCTCGGTGACGGTGTCGCACTCGTCGATCTTGCGCTGCGGAACGGCGGGCTGGTAGATGCCGCGGGCGGACTGCGCCACGTACGACAGCGCCATCACCGAGGCGCGGGCGAGGTTCTCGCGGGCGGTCTCGTCGTCGATGTCGAGCAGCGGCTCGTAGCCCCAGATCGGGGCGAGCATCGCGAGGCCGGCCTGCACGTCGACGCGCACATCACCGGTGTGTACCGGCAGCGGGAAGGGCTCGGCGGGCGGCAGGCCGCGACCGAACTCACCGTCGACCAGCAGGGCCCACACGTCGCCGAACGTCACCTGATCGGTGACCAGATCCTGGATGTCGACGCCGCGATATCGCAGGGCGCCACCGTCCTTGTCCGGCTCGGCGATGTCGGTGGTGAAGGCCACCACGCCTTCCAATCCGCTGACGAAATCCTGTGGTACCGAGCTGGTAGTCATGGTGACTCTCCTTGCAGGGGCATGCCGATATTTCTGAACCCTAGACCCGGACATACCGCGGAGTAATCTCGCCCCTATGCGTGACCTGGACCCCGCCGCGACCACCGCGCCCGACCTCGCCGCGATGCGTGTCGACTACGGCAATCCCCTGATCGTCGCTGCCACCGAACCCGATCTCGACGAGACCTGGGTGGCCGGTGGCTGGGAACCGTTGCTGCGCAGCTGGATCGAGCAGGCGCGCGGCGCCGGAGTCGCCGAACCCAACGCGATGGTGCTGGCCACGGTCTCGCTCACCGGCCCCGCCCCGCGACCGGTGGCGCGCACGGTCCTGTGCAAAGGACTCTCGCCCGAGGGCGTCACCTTCTATACAAACTACGACTCGGCCAAGGGCACCCAGCTCGCCGCCGACCCGTACGCGGCGGCGAGTTTCGTCTGGCCCGCGCTCGCCAGGCAGGTGCACGTGCGCGGCGTCACCGAGCGGGTGTCCGCCGCGGTGACCGCGGCGTACTGGGCGGCGCGGCCGCGGGAGTCGCGGCTGGGCGCGTGGGCTTCGCAGCAGTCGCAGCCGGTGGCCACGCGGGCCGAACTCGATCGCGTGCTGGCCGAGACGACGGCCCGATTCGCCGATGTCGACGACATTCCCGTGCCCCCGTTCTGGGGCGGTTACCTGCTGCGACCCGACGAGGTGGAGTTCTGGCAGGGTCGGCGCGGCAGGCTGCACAACCGCATCGTGATGCGGATCGACGGGCACACCACAACGGTCCAACGTTTGCAGCCGTAACGCGCGGTGGCCTATGTCACTGCGCCTAAACATGGGATGACCGGGCGGCAGTGGCTAATCTGCGCTGAGTGAAGCTGCTCGCCGACACCGAACCCCTGCGTAATCGCGACTATCGCAGACTGTGGACGACCAATATCGTCACCGTCATCGGCGCTCAGCTCTCGGTGGTCGCGGTACCGCAGCAGATCTTCCAGATCACCGGCAGTTCCGGCTACGTCGGGCTGGCCGGTTTGTTCGGACTGGTTCCGCTGGTGGTGTTCGGGCTCTGGGGCGGCGCGCTCGCCGATGTGATGGACCGGCGCACCCTGCTCGTCATCACCACGGCGGGCACGGGCCTGACCGCGGTGGCGTTCTGGGTGCAGGCCGCGCTCGGGGTGAACAATGTGTGGCTCGTCCTCGGGCTGTTCGCCACCCAGCAGGCGTTCTTCGCGGTCAATCAGCCCACTCGTAGCGCCCTGATCGCCCGGTTGCTGCCGCCGGAGCTGATGGCCTCGGCCAGTTCGCTGAGCATGACGGTGCAGAACGTCGGCATGATCGCGGGACCGGTGCTGGCCGGTGTCCTGATCCCCGTGATCGGGTTGCCGATGCTGTATCTGATCGACTCGATCGCCCTGCTCGCGACGCTGTGGGCGGTGTGGCGGCTGCCCGCCTTCCCGCCGACCGGCGAGCAGCGCCGGGCCGGGCTGCGCGCCGTACTCGACGGATTCCGCTATCTCGCGGGTCAGCGCATCCTGCTCGCGTCGTTCGTCGTCGACATCATCGCGATGGTGTTCGGCATGCCGCGCGCGCTGTTCCCGCAGATCGCGCACGAGACGTTCCACGATCCGGCCGAAGGCGGGGTGGCGCTCGGTCTGTTGTTCGCGGCCATCGCGGCGGGATCGGTGATCGGCGGCGTGTTCTCCGGGTGGATACCGCGGGTACGCAGGCAGGGACTGGCGGTGATCGTGTGCATCGCGCTGTGGGGTGTGGCGATGGTCGGCTTCGGGCTTGCGGTGGGGTTGGCCGGGCACTGGTTCGGACTGGGCGTGTGGCTGTGGATCGCGGTGGCCTTCCTGGCGTTCGGCGGCGCGGTCGACATGGTCTCGGCGGCGTTCCGCACGGCCATGTTGCTCAATGTGTCCACCGACGAGATGCGGGGACGGTTGCAGGGCGTGTTCATCGTGGTCGTCGCAGGTGGGCCGCGGATCGGTGACGTTGCCCACGGTTTCGCCGCGGCGAGCATGGGTACTGCTGTAGCGGCTGCCGGTGGCGGCGTACTGGTGGTGATCGGCGTGGTGCTCGCCGCGCTCGCCTTCCCCGCCTTCGTGCGCTACCGGGTCACTCGCGCGCACTCCGCCGTGGCCGTGAATTGACTTGCGCGGCAAGGGGATTCGGGAACCGGATCCGTGTGCTCGGCAATCGTCGGGCACCGCCGCGCTGATGGTGTGGAAAACGGGATCGGCGCAGGTCCCCGGCCCTGCGCCGACCTCACCGCCGCACGTGACCGGTGTGAGAACAGGACAGGACAACCCTGATTGCTCGTCCTGACCGAACAACAGCTAGCGTTAGCGCAAGCGCACCTGTGCCGACCGCACCGGTGCCTACGGTTCTAGCCTGAGAGGGATCCTTCCGTGCCCGCTGAGAACATCACCAACGTCACCGAAGACGCCAAGGCGGTACTCCAGTACCCCGGTGGCGAGTTCCCGATCTCGGTCACCAAGGCCGCGGAGGGTAACGACGGGCTCGACTTGGGCAAGCTGCTGGCCAGCACCGGTTACGTCACCTATGACCCCGGTTTCATGAACACCGCGTCGACCAAGTCGGCCATCACCTACATCGACGGTGAAGCGGGCATCCTGCGCTACCGCGGTTACCCGATCGACCAGCTGGCGGGCCGCTCGACGTTCATCGAGGTCAGCTACCTGCTCATCTACGGCGAGCTGCCGACCCAGGCCCAGCTCGACGACTTCACCGATCGCATCCGTCGCCACACCCTGCTGCACGAGGACCTGAAGCGGTTCTTCGACGGCTTCCCGCGCAACGCGCACCCGATGCCGGTGCTGTCGTCCGCGGTGAACGCGCTGTCGGCGTACTACCAGGACTCGCTGGACCCGCGCGATCCCGAGCAGGTCGAGCTGTCGACCATCCGCCTGCTGGCGAAGCTGCCGACCATCGCGGCGTACTCGTACAAGAAGTCGGTCGGTCAGCCGTTCCTCTACCCCGACAACTCGCTGTCGCTGGTCGAGAACTTCCTGCGGATGACCTTCGGTTTCCCGGCCGAGCCCTACGAGGTCGACCCCGAGGTCGCCGCCGCGCTCGACATGCTGCTGATCCTGCACGCCGACCACGAGCAGAACTGCTCCACCTCGACCGTGCGCCTCGTCGGCTCCTCCGACGCCAACCTGTTCACCTCGGTGTCCGGTGGCATCAACGCGCTGTGGGGCCCGCTGCACGGCGGCGCGAACCAGGCCGTGCTCGAGATGCTCGACGAGATCAAGGCCAACGGCGGCGACGTCAAGGAATTCATCCGCAAGGTCAAGAACAAGGAAGACGGCGTGAAGCTCATGGGCTTCGGGCACCGCGTCTACCGCAACTACGACCCGCGCGCGACGCTGGTCAAGCAGGCCGCCGACAAGATCCTGTCGAAGATCGGCGGCGACGACCAGCTGCTCGACATCGCCAAGCAGCTCGAAGAGGCCGCCCTCACCGACGACTACTTCGTGTCGCGTCGTCTGTACCCGAACGTCGACTTCTACACCGGCGTCATCTACCGGGCCATGGGCTTCCCGACCCGCATGTTCACCGTGCTGTTCGCGATGGGCCGGCTGCCCGGCTGGATCGCGCACTGGCGTGAGATGCACTCCGAGCCGCTGAAGATCGGCCGCCCGCGCCAGATCTACACCGGCTACGGTGAACGCGACTACCGCGCGATCGACAACCGCTAGTTTCGATCCGCCGTTGTCGGCAACTTTGTTGGGTACAGCAATCTATCGAAGGGGATAGCCCGCATGACCAAGCCGGAGATCGAATTCCAGGAGGGCCCCGCGCCCACCGAGCTCGTCATTACCGACCTCATCGAGGGCGAAGGCAAAGAAGCGGTGGCCGGTGGCACCGTCGAGGTGCACTACGTCGGCGTCGAGTTCGACAACGGTGAGCAGTTCGACTCCTCCTGGG
>NZ_JBHWZY010000500.1:0-5173 GCF_042727815.1 Nocardia sp. NPDC060220 | reverse complement strand
GTCGACGCGGGTGCGCAACACGATGGTGTTGACGAACATGCCGACGAGATCGTCGAGCTCGGGTTCGCCACGGCCCGCGACCGGCGCGCCGACGGTGACATCCTCGGTACCGGCGACCCGCGCCAGCAGCACCGACAGCGCGGCGCGCACGACCATGAACAGCGAGGCATTGTGTTCGCGCGCCAGGGTTTCCAGCGCGGCGTGCACCTCGGCGGGCACCGCGAAGTCCTCTGCGGCACCGCGAGTTCCCGCCACCGGCGGACGCGGCCGGTCGGTGGGCAGCTCGAGCAGGGCCGGGGCACCGGCGAGCGCGGTGCGCCAGAACCCGAGCTGTTCGGCCAGCAGCGAGCCGGCATCGTCTGCCGCGCCGAGCATTTCCTGCTGCCAGAGCGTGTAGTCCGCGTACTGCACGGGCAACGGCGCCCAGCCGGGCGCCGCACCGGCGGCACGAGCGGCATAGGCGGTCATCAGGTCGCGCGTCAGCGGGCCGAGCGAGAAGCCGTCGGTGGCGATGTGGTGCACGACCACCGCCAGCACATGGTCGGTCGCGGAGAGCCGGAACACGGCCGCGCGCACGGGAACTCGACGGCACACGTCGAATCCGCCGAATGTCAGCCTGGCCAGTGCGCCCGGCAGATCGGCTTCCGCGATCGGGTCGACCACCACGTCGAGGCCGGCCTGCGCCACGGGCAGCACCTGCTGGAAACCCGCGCCCTCGTGCTCGGGGTACACCGTGCGCAGCACCTCGTGGCGCTCGAGCACGTCGTCGAGTGCGGTGGTGAGCGCGACGGTGTCGAGCGGGCCGGACAGCCGCAGCGCGACCGGGATGTTGTAGGCACTGGAGTCGGGATCCAGCCGCGCCATGAACCACATGCGCTGCTGGGCGAGCGACAGCGGGACGTGCGCACCACGTTCGCGCCGGGTCAGCGGTACCCGCGCCGACGCGGCACCGACCAGCGCGTCGAGGGCACCGGCCAGCTCGGCCACCGTGCCGTGCTCGAACACGGTGCGGGCCGGTACCCGCACCCCGACCGCGGCACCGAGCCGACCGGCCAGCTGGGTGGCGAGCAGCGAATTGCCGCCGAGAGCGAAGAAGTCGTCGCCGCGCCCGATCGGGTCGGCGCCGAGCAGTTCGGCGAAGACCGCGGCCACGGTGCGCTCGGTGTCACCGCGCGGCTCCTCGAACTCGCGGGCGGCGAGTTCCGGCGCGGGCAGTGCCCGGTGATCGAGCTTGCCGACCGGCGTCAACGGCACCTCGTCGAGCACCACGATCGCGGCGGGCACCGCGTGCTGGGGCAGGCGCCGCTCGGCCAGCCGGATGAGTGCCGTCGTGTCGATCGTGGCACCCGCGGCCGCGACGAGGTAGGAGACGAGCGCGCTCTCCCCGCTGGGCAGCGTCCGGATCAGCGTGGCGGCGAAGCGCACCGTGTCGTCGGCGGCGAACAGCGCGTCGATCTCGCCGAGTTCGATGCGGAAGCCACGCAGCTTCACCTGCGCGTCGGTGCGCCCGAGGAATTTCAGGCCGACGCCGCCGGGCACGGGAACCCACTGCACCAGATCACCGGTGCGGTAGAGCCTGCCGCGACCGAGCGGGTCGGCGACGAATCTGCTCGCGGTGAGCCCGGCGCGATCGTGGTAACCGCGGGCCAGACCTTCCCCCGTGAGGTAGAGCTCGCCGGGCACCCGATCCGGAACCGGGCGCAAGCGGGCGTCGAGGACCAGTGCCGTCATCCCGGGGATCGTGTCGCCCATGGTGATCACGTCGTCGGCGGTCAGCCGATCGCTCATCGCGCAGACGATGGTGGTCTCGGTCGGGCCGTACACATTGAAGAACGCGCGGCCGGGCGCCCACCGCGCGATCAACTCGGGCGGATAGGCCTCACCGCCGACGGCGAGCGCGGCCAGTTCCGGCAGCGCCGCCGGGTCGAGCCCGGCCAGGGCGGCGGGCGTGATGAAGGCGTGGGTCACCCGTTCGGCGCGCAGCAGTTCGGTCAGTTCGTCGCCACCGTAGACATCGGGCGGCGCGATGACCATCGTCGCGCTCGCGCCGATCGCCAGCAGCATCTCCAGCATGCTGGCGTCGAAGCTGGGCGAGGCGAAGTGCAGCGTGCGGGAGGCGGGGGTGATGCCGAAGCGGCGGACCTGTTCGGCGCACAGCCCGGCCAGACCGGTGTGGGTGACCGCGACCCCCTTGGGGACGCCGGTCGAGCCGGAGGTGTAGATGATGTAGGCGAGGTCGTCCGGGGAAAGCCTGCGGACGCGTTCGCCCGCGCTCACGGGTTCGTCCGACATCGCGGCGCATTCGACGCCGAACTCGTCGGAATCGAGGGCGAGCCACTGGATCCCGGCGTCGAGCCGGGCCGCGTCCGCCGCCGTGGCCAGCCCGAACGCGGCACCGGAGTCGGCGAGCATATGGGCCACCCGTTCGGCCGGGTAGCGGGGATCGACGGGCACGAAGGTGGCGCCGGACTTGGCGGCCGCCCAGACCGCGACCACGGACTCGATCGAGCGGGTCAGCGCGAGGACGAACCGGTCACCGGGGCCGAGGCCGCGGGCGATCAGCACCCTGGCCAGACGCGACGACCACTGGTCCAGTTCGGTGTAGGTGAGGGTCTGCCCGGCAAATCGCAACGCGGGCGCCTCGGGGGCACGCTCGACGGCGGCCAGCAGGAGGCGCGGCAACGTGGACGTCACGGGCGCGCGGCGGATTCGGCGCGCGGCGCGACGGCGTACGCCAGAAGCTTGCTCAGTCACCGGAAAGGCTTCCCTTCACCATGGATCACCCTTGCGATCGCACATCTCGACCATCGCCTGGACTCTCGGCTACACGGGGTATCGGAAAAATCCTGCGTGACGGTACCGCAAATATCTCATCAATTTCGGCGCAGTGGCAATTTGATCGTTTCAACGTACACACCGATGGGTATAGCCGACTGGCCAGTTTGTTACACAGCTCATACGCAGGTCATACGCAGGACGAAACATCTCCGAGCGGACACGAGCTTTTCACATTCCCACTATTTGTCGGCCCGTCGCCGACCTGCATGTCCGTGACGATTCCTCCGACACAGACGACAAAACCGGAGACCACGAACGCGGTCTCCGGCAGTCGACGATTCCGGCCGAGAATGGTTACCAGGCAGTAGCCCTCGCCGGTCGGCGAACCTCCCCCTGCTCCCCCATCGAGGGGTCCTGCACGCGGGTATTGCCCGCTTCGATCCACTGGGTGTCGGCCACCCCGTGGCGGGAACGGTCGGTGCCCCGCACCGCCGCCTCGCAGCGCCGGGCCAGATCCCGGCGATCCAGTCCGGGGTGTTCGAGCGGCTCGAGCACGATCTCGGCGATCATGCCCTTGCTGCGCAGCACTCTCTTCGCGGAATCGGCGAAGGTGTCGGTACCGACGAAACCGGGTACGGTGCACGGCATTCCGTCACTGTCCAGGTACCGCAGCCGCACCGGCTGGACCGGAGTGGTGGTGTCGACGGCGGCCTGGAACATGGCGGGCCGCATCGAACCGTAGGCCCGGCCGCACCAGGTGGTGCCCTCGGGGAAGACGACGATCCGGTTACCCGCGGACAGCCGGTCGGCCACCTGCCCGACCACGCCGGGCAGTTCACGCAGTCGCGCCCGCTCGATCGGGATGACGCGAGTGAGCTTGGCGAGTTTGCCCAGCAGCGGCCACTCGACCATGTCGGCACGGGCCACGAAGCTGACCGGCTGCACCGCGGCCAGCGCCACCACATCCGCCCAGCCGATGTGCCCGGCCACGATCATCACCGCGGTGCCGGTGTCGGCGAAACCCTCCGCCGAGGACTGCTCGGGAATCCGATTATCGATGATGCGTAATCGCATCCCGAGGCAACTCAGTGCCGCCCTGGCGTAACGGCGCTGCAACTGCTCGCGCCGCGACTTCGGGGTGGCCACGGTCAGTACCGGGAAGCTGAGGACCAGCCCGGCCATTCCGGCCAGCCGGGCGAACATCCTGGCGGTGCCGACCTCGTCGATCGGCTCGATGCAGCCGGACCCACAGGGGCTCGACGGCATCCACGAATGAGAGTGCGTTGCAAGCGGCGCGTCGAACACCATGGGTTTACTTCCCGTCGAAATTGGCGGCCGCGCTCTGCAGCCGCTCCAGGTACCGGGTGTTGATGGTTTCCATGCCGAGCAGCGCGACGAAGTCGGCGACGGCGAAATCGGGATCGTGGGCCGGTTCGCCGCAGATCTCGGCGCCGAGGCGCAGGTAACCGCGCAGCAGCGGCGGCATCTTGGGGCGGCTCGGCGGGGTCATCTGATCGAGGGAGAGTCCGTCGACGACGACCGGGTTGTACGGGTGCACCCGGCGCTCGGGGTCGCACGCGTGGCGGCCGAGCAGCTGGTCGCGCACGCCGCGCACGTTCACCCCGGCCGGATCGGTCGGGGAATCGCGCATCGGCACCGACACACAGCCCATCACCCAGTCGTATCCGGTGAGCTGGATGTAGTGCAGGATGCCCGCCCACATGAGGGTGAGCACCGAGCCGTTGCGGTGATCGGGCACCACGCAGGCCCGGCCCATCTCGACGATCCGGTGACCGGTGGGATCGAGCTGGGTCAGATCGAACTCGGTGGCGGTGTAGTAGCCGCCCGCCGCGTCGACCTTGTCCGGCGGCAGCATGCGGTAGCAGCCGACGAACTGTTCGGAGAACTCGTCCCGAACCAGCAGGTGGTCGCAGTGCTCGTCGAACTTGTCGGCGTCGAGGCCGGTGGCGTTCTCGGGCATCTGGAAACCGGGTTCGGAGGCGAACACCTGATAGCGCAGTCGCTGTGCGGCTTCCCGGTGCTCGGCATCAGACGCGACGACCAAGGAGTACCGAGATTTCCCCACCCCGGAGTCCGGCGCCGGGGCGGTCAACACGGACGAAATTGTCATACTGCTGATGAAGCCAGTCCGAGCTGGCATCGGAGCGACGCTCCAGTGTCGTGCCGATGCCCGTTCGGTGAACGAGATGGGCGTCACACCGGGCGTTTACCGACCCGCTGCCCATCGTTCGCCCACCTGCGGGTTTCTAGCCGAACACGACCGATTTCGGCGCTGGACCCGCTTCACGATCGGGTATTTCGAGCATTGCGAAAACGACAACGGCCCGCCGATTCCTCGGCGGACCGTCTCGCAGTGGGTCAGGCGTTCACTCGC
>NZ_JBHWZY010000499.1:0-5176 GCF_042727815.1 Nocardia sp. NPDC060220 | reverse complement strand
CTCCTCGATCACCCCCTGAACGGTGATCGAGGTGATCTGCCGGGAACTGGTGGTGAAGCCGGGATCCACCTCGTTGACGAACGCGACACCACCCTCGAGGTCCAGTTCGTCGACCAGATAGGTCTCGCCCTGATGCAGATGGACAGCCCCCGTGTGCAGCGTGGCGGGTGCCCGGCCTGCGTCGGCGGTGCCGAGCAGGCGTCCGGTCTCGGCGTCGACGATCGCGACCGGCGAGCCGAGTCCACCGCGCACATCCACGTCGTCGTGCGGGTGGGTGTGCGCGGTGATGTGCCAGCGCGCACCCGCGCCGCGGGTGCCCGGCCTGCGCCGGATCAGGCCCTGATCGGCGAGGTCGGCGAGTACTTCGTCGGCTCTGAACTCGCTCGCCTCTTCGTCGGTGAGCGGCAGCTCCATCGCGGCGCACAGCAGTTGGGGGCCGAGGATGTAAGGGTTGTACGGGTCGGTGATGGTGGCCTCGATCGGCCGGTCGAGCAGCGCTCGCGGGTGGTGCACCAGGTAGGTGTCGAGCGGGTCGTCGGTAGCCACGAGCACCACCAGCGAACCCTGCGTCCGTCTGCCCGCCCGCCCGGCCTGCTGCCAGAACGAGGCGACCGTTCCGGGAAAACCGGCGATGACCACGGCGTCGAGGCCCGCGATGTCGACGCCTAGTTCGAGTGCGTTGGTACTCGCCGCGCCGAGCAATGTCCCCTGCGACAGCGACTGCTCGAGCTCCCGCCGGTCCTCGGCCAGATAGCCCGCCCGGTAGGCTGCAACCCGTTCCTGCAGCTCGGGGGCGGTTTCCGCGAGGACGCGACGGGCGTCGAGCGCGATCAGTTCGGCACCGCGCCGCGAGCGAACGAAGGTCAGTGTCCTGGCGCCCTCAGCCACCAGCGCCGCCATGATCTTGGCTGCCTCGCTGGTCGCGGTGCGCCGCACCGGTGCTCCGTTCTCACCGGCCCGCATCGCGCTCAGCGGCGGTTCCCACAGGGCGACGGTCCGGGCGCCGCGCGGCGACCCGTCCTCGGTGACAGCGGCCACCGGCGCCCCGATCAGCCTGCTCGCCGACGCGGCCGGATCGGCACTGGTCGCCGAGCACAGGATGAACACCGGGTCGGCGCCGTAGAACCGGGCGAGCCGACGCAGCCTTCGCAACACCAGCGCGACGTGCGAACCGAACACTCCTCTATATGCGTGGCATTCGTCGACCACCACATACCGCAGGTTGCGCAGCACCCGTGCCCAGCGCTGATGCGAACGGAGAATCCCGACGTGCAGCATGTCGGGATTGGTGAAGATCCAGCGGGCGTTGGCCCGCACCCACTGTCTGACCTCGCCGGGAGTGTCGCCGTCATAGCTCGCCGGATGCGCCTCTCGCAGCGGATTGTCATGGATCAGGCTGCCGACGGCGCGGAGTTGATCGGCGCCGAGTGCCTTGGTGGGGGAGAGATACAGCGCGGTGGCGCGGGGGTCGTCGTGCAGCGCGGTGAGCACCGGTAACTGGTAACCGAGCGATTTCCCGGACGCGGTTCCCGTGCTCACCACGACGTGGTTTCCGGTCGCCGCGAGATCGGCCGTGCGGGTCTGGTGTTCCCACGGCAGCGTGATCTCCTGCGCGTCCAGGGCTGTGACCAGCTCCGATGGCACCCATTCCGGCCACGCGGTGGTGTGCGCGCGCCGTGCGGGCAGCTCGGCGATGTGGGTCAACGGGTTGCCGCCGGCAGCCGCCTCGGTCAGGACACGATTGAGCAACGATCGCCCATAGCTCTCGCCCGTATCGTGCTCTCGGACCTCGGTCCGGTCTGTCGGATTCATCCAGTCCTTCTCTCACGCGACACGCGAAGTGTGAAACGTGTGTGTGCGACAACCACTACCTGGGATTTCGTAACCCAGTAGCGATCTGGGTCACAGCATGTTTGCTGGAAGCTCACTCGGTTATCAAGAAGCAAACAGACCGAAAGTACGGATACACCCAATCTGTCCCTTACCTGCACATTCGCAAGATCATGAATTTTGCAAATAGTCGGTAACTCGACTGTCGAATTGCGCAGAGACATGGTTCACTGGGTCTCGGTCGCAAGCTTCTGTGTTCGAGGGACGGATCCAAGGTCCAAACCATCAGCAGGATCGTTGTTGCGAACGCCGTGCTCAGGATTTCCTTGCAGGGGGACCAACAGTACAGCGGTCGGAACGGGCCCGGTGGACGAACCCAGTTGTCCGCCGTTTCCGGTAGAAAGAGAAGGAAACAGAATGGCACAGGGAACTGTGAAGTGGTTCAACGCGGAGAAGGGGTTCGGCTTCATCGCGCCCGAGGACGGCTCCGCTGACGTCTTCGTCCACTACTCGGAGATCCAGGGCACGGGCTTCCGTACCCTCGAGGAAAACCAGAAGGTCGAGTTCGAGGTAGGCCAGGGCACCAAGGGCCCGCAGGCCACCGGCGTTCGCGCGCTCTCCTGAGCTGCGGAACACAACAACGCCTCGTCCCCCTCCTCCGCATGCGGAGGAGGGGGACGAGTCATTTCCGGGTACCATCGCCCAGGACAGCGCCCGCGTCGTGAAACGCCGCAAATGCCTCTACCCCAAGTGCGCAGGGTATAAACGTCACTGGTGGTGATGTCCGAACGTCGCCGTCTGCCCCAGCCGCGCACCGAGCGGACCTCCCGACGCGCGGATCTAGAAGGAAGGTGTTCGCCGGTGGCAACACGAGACCGCAGTTCAGCCGACCAGGGCCGACCCCTGCGTCGTCTCGTGATCGTCGAGTCGCCGACCAAGGCCCGCAAGATCGCGCCCTACCTGGGTCGCAACTACACGGTCGAGGCCTCGGTGGGCCATATCCGCGACTTGCCGCGCGGTGCCGCCGACGTGCCCGCCAAATACAAGGGGCAAGCGTGGGCCCGCCTCGGTGTCGACGTCGATCACGACTTCGAGCCGATCTATGTGGTGAACCCGGATAAGAAGGCCAAGGTCGCCGAGCTCAAGAGCTTGCTGGCCGACGCCGACGAGCTCTACCTCGCCACCGACCCCGACCGCGAGGGCGAGGCCATCGCCTGGCACCTGCTCGAAACGCTCAAGCCGAAGGTCCCGGTTCGCCGGATGGTCTTCCATGAGATCACCGAGCCCGCCATCCTCGCGGCCGCCGCCGACACGCGCGAGCTCGACAACGATTTGGTCGACGCCCAGGAAACCCGTCGCATTCTGGATCGCCTCTACGGCTACGAGGTCTCCCCGGTGCTGTGGAAGAAGGTCATGCCGCGGCTGTCCGCCGGTCGCGTGCAGTCCGTCGCCACCCGGGTGATCGTGCAGCGTGAGCGCGAGCGCATCGCGTTCCGCTCCGCCGGGTACTGGGACATCGCCGCCAAGCTCGACGCGGGTCCCGACGAGAAGTCTGATTCGACCAACCCGCGCACGTTCGGCGCGCGCCTGGTGCAGGTCTCCGGCGACCGTGTGGCTTCCGGTCGTGACTTCGGTTCCGACGGTCAGCTCAAGTCGGCCACCGGTGTCGTCGTGCTCGACGAGGCCTATGCCCGCAGGCTGGCCGAGGCGCTCGACGGCGCCGCGCTCGAGGTCAGCTCGGCCGAGGCCAAGCCGTACACGCGCAAGCCGTACCCGCCGTTCATGACTTCCACGTTGCAGCAGGAAGCGGGCCGCAAGCTGCGGTTCACCTCCGAGCGCACGATGCGGGTCGCGCAGCGGTTGTACGAAAACGGCTATATCACCTACATGCGTACCGACTCCACGACGCTGTCGGAGTCGGCGATCGCGGCGGCTCGCTCGCAGGCGACCCAGCTCTACGGCGCGGAGTACGTCTCGCCGTCGCCACGCCAGTACACCCGCAAGGTCAAGAACGCGCAGGAGGCACACGAGGCGATCCGTCCCTCGGGTGACACCTTCATGACGCCCGGTCAGCTGGCCTCGAAGGTCGACAACGACGAGTTCAAGCTCTACGAGATGATCTGGCAGCGCACGGTCGCCTCGCAGATGGTCGACGCGCGCGGCACCACGCTGACCCTGCGCATCACCGGCACCGCGCGGACCGGCGAGGAGTGTGTGTTCTCGTCCTCGGGTCGCACCATCACCTTCGCCGGGTTCCTCAAGGCCTACGTCGAGAGCGTGGACGAGGAGGCGGGCGGCCAGTCCGACGACGCCGAATCCCGTTTGCCCGCACTGGAAGAGGGCCAGAGCGTCACGGCCGTCGAGCTCACTCCCGACGGCCACAGCACCAACCCGCCCGCCCGCTACACCGAAGCCTCGCTGATCAAGACGCTGGAAGACCTCGGCATCGGCCGCCCGTCGACCTACTCCTCGATCATCAAGACGATCCTCGATCGCGGGTACGTCTACAAGCGCGGTAGCGCGTTGGCCCCGGCGTGGGTGGCGTTCGCGGTGGTCGGCCTGCTCGAGGCCTACTTCGGTCGACTCGTCGACTTCGACTTCACCGCCGCGATGGAGGACGACCTCGACGCTATCGCCGGTGGACGCGAGCAACGCGGAAACTGGTTGTCCAGCTTCTACTTCGGTGGCGAATCCGGCGCCGAGGGTTCGGTCGCGCGGTCCGGTGGCCTCAAGAAGATGGTCTCCGTGCAGCTCGACGACATCGACGCGCGCGAAGTGAACTCGATCAAGATGTTCGTCGACGAAGAGGGCCGCGATGTCGTGGTCCGCGTCGGCCGCTTCGGTCCGTACCTGGAGCGGATGATCATCAATCCCGATGACCCCGAAGGGGATCGGATCTCGCAGCGGGCGAACCTGCCCGACGATCTGCCGCCCGACGAGCTGACGCCCGAGGTCGCCGAGAAGCTGTTCTCGACGCCGCAGGAGGGGCGCTCGCTCGGCGTCGACCCGGTGTCGGGGAACGAAATCGTCGCCAAGGAAGGACGTTTCGGCCCGTACGTCACCGAGGTGCTGCCGGAACCGCCCGCACCCGAACCGGACGCGGCGCCCGCGAAGAAGACCAAGAAGGCCGCGGAGGTCAAGCCGCGCACCGGTTCGCTGTTCAAGTCGATGGACCTGGCCGAGATCACCCTCGACGACGCGCTGATGTTGCTCTCGCTGCCCCGCGTGGTCGGCAACGATCCCACCTCGGGCGAGGAGATCACCGCGCAGAACGGCCGCTACGGCCCGTACCTGAAGAAGGGCACGGATTCCCGTTCGCTGGCGACCGAGGATCAGTTGTTCTCGG
>NZ_JBHWZY010000498.1:0-5181 GCF_042727815.1 Nocardia sp. NPDC060220 | reverse complement strand
GATGTCCTCTCCCGAGAATATGCACCCTCTGTGTGTCTATCCCGGCTCCGAGCCTATACCTCGACATTGTGCACAACCGCTGTTCCGCGGCGACCGACGGCGATATCGCCGGGTTCTGGCGGTGCGTGGGGTGGACCTCTTCCCTTGGTTCGGGAGGCGGAGCTACCGTAAATAGATGACCGAATCTGCTGACGTCATCGTCGTCGGAGCCGGACTCGCCGGATTGGTCGCCACGGCTGAGTTGGTCGACGCCGGCAAACGGGTGCTCGTCGTCGAGCAGGAGAACATCAACAATGTGGGCGGCCAAGCATTCTGGTCATTCGGCGGACTGTTCCTGGTGAACAGTCCGGAGCAGCGCAGGGTCGGCATCAAAGACTCATATGACCTCGCGATCCAGGACTGGATAGGCAATGCCGGATTCGACCGCGAGCGCGAGGACAAATGGCCACGCGCATGGGCGCAAGCCTTTGTCGAATTCGCCGCCGGTGAAATGCGCGGTTGGTTGGCCGAGCGCGGCTGGAAGGCGTTTCCGGTCGTTGCCTGGGCGGAACGGGGTGGCTACGGCGCGTACGGGCCGGGCAACTCGGTGCCCCGTTTCCATATCACCTGGGGAACCGGGCCACGGATCGTCGAGATCATCGAGTCTCGGGTTCGGGCCGGCGTCGACCAGGGGTTGGTGGAATACCGGTTTCGACACCAGGTCGACGAACTCGTCGTCACCGGCGGCACGGTCAGCGGTGTGCGTGGCACCGTCCTCGAGCCCTCGGACGCGGCGCGAGGCGTCGAGTCGTCGCGGAAAGCGGTGGGCGAGTTCGAGTTCAGCGCGCAGGCCGTGATCGTCACCTCCGGCGGTATCGGGCACAACCGCGAGCTGATCCGGCAGAATTGGCCCACGCGCATGGGCCGCGCGCCCGAGCACATGCTGGCCGGCGTTCCTGCCCATGTGGACGGTCGGATGCTGGCGATCTCGGAGTCCGCGGGCGCGAGCGTGATCAACCGGGACCGGATGTGGCACTACACCGAGGGCATCATCAACTACGACCCGGTGTGGCCCAACCATGGCATCCGCATCGGTCCGGGACCGTCATCGCTGTGGCTGGACGCGACCGGAAAGCGGCTCCCCCCACCGCTGTTCCCCGGCTTCGACACGCTCGGCACGATGCAGTACATCAACCGGACCGGATTCGACTACACCTGGCTGGTCCTGGACCAGAAGATCATCGAGAAGGAGTTCGCGCTGTCCGGTCAGGAACAGAACCCTGACCTGACCGGCCGCAACATCAGGTTGTTGCTGGAACGGGTGAAGAAGGGGGCGCCGGGTCCGGTCGAGGTGTTCAAGCGCAGGGGTGCCGATTTCGTGGTCGAGGACACCCTGGACGACCTGGTGCGACGGATGAATGAGCTGGCAGGCGACAACGTGCTCGATGTGGCGAGTGTGAAGCGTGAGGTGACCTCGCGGGATCGCGAGTTCGGCAACGCGTTCAACAAGGACCTCCAGATCGCGGCGATCCATGCCGCGCGTGCCTACCTGCCCGACAGAATCACGCGAGTGGCCGCACCACACAAGCTGCTCGATCCCAAGGCAGGCCCGCTGATCGCCGTCCGGTTGCATCTGCTCACCCGAAAGACGCTGGGCGGCTTGGAGACAGACCTCTCGTCGCGAGTGCTGGGGCCGGACGCAGCGGTGGTCGAGGGCCTGTACGCCGCTGGTGAGGTCGCGGGGTTCGGCGGTGGCGGAGTGCACGGGTATCGCGCGTTGGAGGGCACTTTCCTGGGCGGATGCATCTTCTCCGGGCGTGCCGCAGGCCGGGCGGTTGCTGGTCGGCTGTGAGGCCACCTGGCGCGGCAAGAACTCGTCTCGGCCCTGCGCCGAGGCGAGTTGGAGCTGTCGGCAATTGCAGGGCTTCTCGCCGGGTCCGCTGACCGCCACGATCCGCCCAGCTCAGCAGGGCGAATCAACTCGGACCGGTAGGCGGTTGAGGTACGCCGCATCCGAAAAGTCTACCCGTCGCGGCACACAGAGGAGACCCGAAACTGCTGGCCGCCGACCGACAGCGGACAGAACCTTGAATTGAGGTGGCTGGCAGCGCAGTGTGCGAAACGGTTGTTCCACAGGGGTTCACACCGGCCCGGGAACGCGCGGAAGCCGCCTGATCACGAAGTCGTCACGCCGAAGCAGGAGTCTGTGCACCGGTGTCGGCCTCATGACATAAGCTGTGGCCCCGGCACCGTGATGTCCGTGCCGTGTTCTGTGCTCGACGGAGATGCCCGCAGTTTCGATTTAGATCTGTCGGGTCGAACATCACGCTCTTCTGCTCACGTTCCGCTGACAAGCGGTGTTGCGCTCCATCCGTGGCGATTGTGCTGTTCGGTTCGATAGCTGCCCTGGACGGATCACCTCGCACGAAGGATCGGTATGAAGAGCGGAAAACGCGCGTGGATTGCAGCACTCACGGGAACCCTGGTGGTCGTTGCCGCCGGGGTCGTGGCCACACCGACGGTAGGGGCCCAGCCGCCGCAGTTGAAGGTGGCGGGGGGTGACATCGTCCGTGCCGATGGTTCGGCGACGGCGGTCACGATTCCCGGCCCGGGCGGGCCGATACCGGCACGATCCACCCGCCTCGTCTACACCAGCAACGACACCCACGGC
Source organism: Nocardia sp. NPDC060220 (assembly GCF_042727815.1). Lineage (NCBI taxonomy): Bacteria > Bacillati > Actinomycetota > Actinomycetes > Mycobacteriales > Nocardiaceae > Nocardia > Nocardia sp. NPDC060220. The sequence continues at coordinate 2,531 of NZ_JBHWZY010000498.1, read as the reverse complement.
GCGCCGAAGACGGTGGTCGGCACCTATCTGGAGCCGACTCAGGCCTGGACCGGCCCCGGCCCGCGACCACTGGTGGCCTACGCGGGCGGCGCACAGGGGCAGAGTGCCGACTGCTCGCCGTCGGCGATGCTGGGGCAGGTGATCCGGTACCAGCCGCCTGCCGATGTGGTGTTCGAATACGACATCATCGCGATCTATCAAATCCTGGCGAGCGGGATGCCGGTGGTGATGACCGATTATCACGACTTCGCGGTACCGGGAGTGCACGACTTCCTCAACCGTAGGACGCAGGCGCACGCGGTGCTGGATTCCGCGCGCGCCACGCTGCGGCTGCCCGGTTCGGGGCTCGGCCCGGATTCACCGGTCATCATCTACGGCTACTCCCAGGGCGGGATGGCCTCCGCTGCCGCCGGCGAACTGCAGGCCGAGTACGCACCCGAACTCAACGTGCGCGGGGTGCACGTGGGCGGGCCGGTGGTGGGGCCGCAGGATTTCATCGTGCGCAGCGACGGTAACCCCGGCGTCGCGCCTGCGATCGCGTGGGTGCTCAACGGAATCGCCGCCGACTACCCCGACACACGCCCGGTACTCGACGCCGAGCTCAACGACACCGGTAAGGCGATCCTGCACGACTCCGTCGGCACGTGTGGGGGCGGTCTCTCCGAGACTTTCGTCCAGCCCCAGGACACGTCGCGGTGGACGACCAGCGGACGGCCGCTCACGGCCGTGATCGACGGTTCCCCCGAGTTGAAGAAGGCGTTCGACGAGCAGCGGCTCGGCGGGTCCGCTCCCGCGGCGCCGGTGCGCGTCTACTCGGCCAGGTACGACGACAAGGCCGCGTACCCCGCCGCGCGTGATCTGGTCGCGCGATGGTGTGGTGGTGGTGCGGCGGTACTGCTGGATGCGGACGACACGGTGCCCGCGATGTCGGGCGTCTTGGGCACCCACGATCTGGGCTTCTTCCCGTCGCTGACGAGCTCGCAGCCCTGGATGGTCGATCGCCTCGCCGGCGTGCCCGCTCCGGTGAACTGCGCGGCGCTGCCCTAGCCGCGCCGACCTCCATCGACCCTCGAGGCCACGCCAGTCGGCCGCATCGCCCCACTGTCAACTCCGGTGGCTGCGATGCGGTCAGGTGAGGATGCGGGTCGGGGGACCGGGAATTCGACGCCCATGAGTCCGGCCTCCGGGCCTTGGCTGCTCATCATGTGGCGTGCGGTGTGCTCGACGGCACCACCCAGTTCCCGCCGGGCGATCCTGAGCGGCTCGCGCGCAGCATGCGGATGGCGCGCAGTGCGTGGGGCGGTTCGCTTCCGAATCTTGCGGATCCGCCGAGGTAATGAGTGACCAGGTCGGGGGCGGAGTGGTCTTCGAGGCTGGTGAAGCCGAGGGCTCGCAGCTGTGCGGCAATATCGTCGGGCGTGAAGTAGCTGTATACGGGTTCGCCGACGTCGGCGAGTCGATCAGCACGTGCCTGCTGGTGCGCACTGTCTTCGTCGGTGTTCGCGGGCTGTAGGTAGTCGAAGACCACCTCGACCGGCTGGGCCTGACCGGCTATGTATTCGAGAGTGGTGTGGGCGGCGTTCGGAGTCAGATAGAAGACGACGCCGAGCCACACGAATACGGCCGGTTCCGTCCGGGTGAATCCGGTGGATTCCAATCCTGCTGCCAGTGTTTGTGTTTCGAAATCGACCGGCACAAAGGCCAATGTCTCAGGGCGGTCGATTCCGGCGGCGGTCAGACGTTCGCGTTTCCACGCTTGGGTGGCGGGGTGGTCGACCTCGAAGACACGCAAGTCCGGAAACGGATTGCGATAGGCGAACGTGTCCAGGCCTGCGCCGAGGACAACGACCTGCCGCACACCCGCGGCGACGGCCGCGGCCACGACGTCCTCGGCGAAGCGCGCGCGTGTGGCGAAGAACAGCCGACGGGGCCGATCGCTGGCCCCGTCACCGAGGTGATCGGTTGTGGGCGTGCCCAATTCGGCCAGTTCCTCGGCGGTGACGCCGAGCAGACGTGCCGCCAGAGGATCGGTGAAGATCAGTGGCCGGTCAACGATCTGGTGATAGGCGCGGGCGTAGGCGGTGATGAGCGCTGTCCGGCTGGGTCCGTCGTTGTCCATGTTCAAGAACCTACTTGCGAATGCGGCACACGCTCTATGAACTCACTCACGCAATCCGTGACAGTTCATACTGATCCGCTGCGTGCACCAGACCCAGCTGCCAGGCAAAGACGCAGCGGCCGACCTCCACACCGAGGCCGACCGCCGCGAAGTTCAGCCCGAGATTCGTTTCTTGAGACCATCCAGACGCAGATCAGGCAGACGCAGTTCGGACCGACTGCCAACAAAGCGGATGCTCAACACCTCGTCCGTGACAACGACTTCCGGCTCACCACCCGGTCCAGCCCGGCAGCGCTGGTCGGGTGGTCCCAGGTGGCTACAGACCTAATCCGGTGCGTAGGGTCGGCCAGGAACTGTGGAGTGCGTCTTGCCAGTACGGCCATGCGTGGGTGCCGAACAGGGTGTAGCGCAC
>NZ_JBHWZY010000497.1:0-5197 GCF_042727815.1 Nocardia sp. NPDC060220 | reverse complement strand
CCGCTGGCAGGTACGCGCCGACCTTCCACTGCGGACCGAAACGGACTGAACCCCGCTCGCCCGCGGTCGTGCGGGAAAACATGGGGGAATGCTGCGCGGCGGTGACTATTAGGGTGGGGCAATGCCGATCAGCGTGCTCGTGGTGGACGATCAGGAACTCATGCGGATGGGCCTGAAAATGGTGCTCGGCGCGCACCCCGACATCGACGTGATCGGTGAAGCGGGCAACGGCGACGAAGCCGTGCGGCGCGCGAGCGAACTGCGACCCGATGTGGTGCTGATGGATGTGCGGATGCCGGTTGTCGACGGAGTGACGGCCACCGCGCAGATCGTGGCCGCGGGGGAGGGCGTGCGGGTGCTCGTGATGACCACCTTCGACCTCGACGAACACGCGCTCGGCGCCCTGCGTGCGGGCGCCAGCGGATTCCTGCTCAAGGACACTCCGCCCGAGGATCTCGTCTCGGCCATCCGCAGCGTCGCCGCCGGTGACGCGGTGGTCTCGCCCAAGGTCACCAAGCGGCTGCTGGACCGGCTCGTGGCCGAGGACCCGACGAGCCTGCGCGACCCGAAGATCCTCGACGTCCTCACCGCGCGCGAACGCGAGGTACTCGAACAGATCGCGGTCGGCCGCTCCAACGCCGAGATCGCCGCGGCGCTGTTCCTGTCGGAGGCGACGGTGAAAACACACGTCGGCCGGGTACTCACCAAACTCGGTCTGCGCGACCGGGTGCAGGCCGTGGTGCTGGCCTACGAGACCGGGCTCGTGCGACCGGGCGGCTGAATTCGCCGGCTCGCTCGGGAGAAAAATCGGGCGCTCGTGCGTTGAAGGGGTAGATCGTCCGAAAGGATCGCCATGACCGCAGTGCTGTTCGTCCTCTACCTCGCCGTCGAGATCGCCGCCCTCGTCGGTCTCGCCCAGTTGATCGGCATCGGCTGGGCGCTGATCGTGCTCGTCGCCGTCTCGGGCGTGGGATTGGTGCTGCTCGGACGGCAGGGCAGGCGGGTGTTCGACCGCTTCCGGCGGGCCTCGCGCGGTGAGGTGACCGCCGAGAGCGCGGTCGCCGACGGGGTGATCGTCGCCACCGGCTCGGTGCTGCTGTTCGTGCCCGGTCTGGTCACCGGACTCGTCGGCCTGCTCGCGCTGTTCCCGCCGACCAGGGCGCTGCTGCGACCGGCGCTGGAGAAGCTCGGCACCCGGCGCTTCGGCCCGCTGCCCTCGTTCGCGCCCTCGCCGTATCGCGGGATGGTCGTCGACGCGGACGGCGACGTGGTCGACGGCACCGTGGTCGGGCAGTGGTACGACGATGGTCACACCGCGGGTCCGCGCGCGCTCGGCCCCGCCTGATCCGACAAGGCCTCGGCCGACACGCCCGCGCGCGGCGGCGAAGGGTCTACAGTACCGACATGGCCACCGAGCAGATCACCGTCACGGTGAGCGAGGAACTGGCCGACGCGGTGCGCAGAGCGAGCGCCGCTGCCGGACAGTCGATGTCGGACTTCACCACCGCCGCATGGCGGCTGGAACTGATCGCCGTGGAGGCGGGCGGGCATTGTCTCGCCGGGTTCGGCGACGCCGAAGTGCGCGCCGCACTGTCGCTGCCGACCTGACGCTCGCGCCGCCGACCGGAGCCTGTCCCTGCCGAGGTGCCGATCCGGCGATACGGCAGACTGGGGCATCGTGAGTACCCAGTTGCTGATCGGCGGTCGTTTCTACAGTTCGAGCTCCCCGGACGCGGCCGCGATGGCGGTCACCGACGGCACCGTGGTGTGGCTGGGCGCCGAGGCGCCCGGGCGCGCGATGCACCCCGATGCGGAGATCATCGACCTCGACGGTGCGTTCGTGGCACCCGCGTTCGTCGACCCCCATGTCCACGTCACCGCGCTGGGACTCCAGCTGACCGGGCTCGACGTGCGTGGCGCCGGATCCCTGTCCGACCTGCTCGAGACGGTGCGTGCGCACGCCGCGAGCCAGCCGGACGGGGTGATCATCGGCGAGGGCTGGGACGACACCGGCTGGCCCGAGCAGCGTCCGCCGACGGTCGCCGAACTCGACGAGGCCGCCGGTTCGGGCAGGCTGGTCTACCTGGCCCGGGTCGACGCCCATTCGGCCGTCGCCTCCTCGGCGCTGCTCGACGCGGCCGGTGACCTCGGCGAGGGGTATCAGCGTGGCGAACTGCTGCGCGCCGACGCCCACCACCGGGTGCGCACCATCGCGCTCGCGGAACTCACTCGTGCCCAGCGTGATTCGGCTCGCCGGGCGGCCCTCGACGCGGCGGCCGCCCACGGCATCGTCGCGGTCCACGAATGCGCGGGCCCGGAGATCTCCGGCCGCGACGACATCCGCGAACTGCTCGCTTTCGACCACGGTGTGGCCGTGCGGGCCTACTGGGGTCAGGCCGTGCGCACCGCGGAGCACGCGCGCGCCCTGCTCGACGAGCTCGGCGTGCACGCGCTCGGTGGCGACCTGTTCGTCGACGGCTCGCTCGGCTCGCACACGGCGCTGCTGCGCGCGCCCTACGCCGACGCGGCGGGCTGCGGCAAGAGCTTCCTCGACGAGGACACGATCACCGCGCATATTCGCGCGTGCACCGAGGCCGGGATCCAGGCCGGTTTCCACGCCATCGGCGACGCCGCCATGGATACCGTCGTCGCCGGATTCGCCCGTGTCGCAGCCGAACTCGGTGGTCCGGCGATCGCCTCACGTGGGCACCGGGTGGAACACGCGGAGATGACCGACGCGGCTGCGATCGCACAACTGGCCGAGCTCGGCGTGATCGCGTCCGTGCAGCCCGGCTTCGACGCCGCGTGGGGCGGACCCGACGGGATGTACGCGACCCGCCTCGGCGCCGAGCGCGCCGCGGGCCTCAACCCGTTCTCGGCGATGGCGGCGGCGGGCATCTCCCTCGCCATCGGGTCCGACGCGCCCGTCACCGTCATGAACCCGTGGGAACAGGTGCGCGCGGCCGTCCACCACCGCACCCCCGGCCACGGCTTGTCCCCGCGTGCCGCCTTCGCCGCTGCCACGCGCGGCGCCTGGCGCGCGGGCGGCGTGCGCGACGGGATGGCGGGCACGCTGGTTCCCGGCGCACCCGCCTCCTATGCCGTGTGGGACGCGGGCGAGCTCGTCGTCGCGGCGGCCGCCGACACCGTGCAGCGCTGGTCCACCGACCCCCGCTCCCGCGTACCCGGCCTCCCGCGCCTCGATCCGGGCGTCGACCTGCCGACCTGCCTGCGCACCGTGCGCGACGGCATCACGATCTACGCTGCCTGACCCGCCGCCAGCAACGAATCACGGAGCGACACACCATGATCGATCCCGCGACGGGTAACCACCCCGACTCCGCAGCCGAGCCGGCATCATCAGCGGGCGAGGTGGATCCCGGTGCGAGCCGATCCGCCGCCGCTTCGCACCCGGCGGTATTGCGGCTGCTCGCGGCCGTCGTGGGCGGGCTGCTGCTGTTCGGCAGCTTTCCGCCCCGCCCGTTCTGGTTCCTCGCGCCCGTGGCCATCGCGTTGCTCACCCTCGCCGTGCGCGGGCCGGGCAAGCCGCGCGGCGGTTTCGGGTACGGAATGCTCGGCGGGCTGGCGTTCTTCGTGCCATTGCTGCCGTGGACCGGGATCTACGTGGGCCCGGTGCCGTGGTTGGCGTTGTCCACGGTGTGCGCGCTGTACTTCGGCCTGTGGGGTGTGCTCGCCCGGTGGTTGAGCGCGCTGCCGGGCTGGCCGATCTGGCTCGCTCTCGCGTGGACCGCGAGCGAATGGGTGCGCTCGAGTTTCCCGTTCGGCGGATTCCCGTGGGGGCGGGTCGCTTTCGGTCAAGCCGATGGGTGGTATCTGCCGCTGGCCGCCTACGGTGGTGCGCCGCTGGTCGGCTTCGCGGTCGCGCTGACCGGCACCGCGCTCGCGGCGCTCGCCCTGCGCGTCGTCACCTGGGCCCGCACGCCCGCGCCACGCCCGAACACTCGCGCCGTGCGCACCGGATTTGCCACCGCGGTGGTGGCCGTGGCTACCATGCCCCTGGCCGGAGTGATCCTGCGGCCGACACTGCCCGCCCCGGACGCAGGTATCAGAACGATCACGGTCGCGGCGATCCAGGGCAGTGTGCCGCGGCTCGGGCTCGACTTCAACGCCCAGCGCCGCGCCGTGCTGGACAACCACGTCCGGCGCACCGAGGAGTTGGCCGACGCCGTCACCCGCGGACAGGCCGCGCGGCCCGACATCGTGATCTGGCCCGAGAACTCCTCCGATATCGACCCACTGCGCAATGCCGACGCCGCCGCCGAGATCACCGAAGCCTCGGTACGGATCGGCGCCCCGATCCTGGTCGGCGCAGTCCTGGTGAACGGTGACCGCACGACCACCAACTCGGTGATCGTGTGGAACGGCACGGCGGGCCCGGGGGAGCGCCACGACAAGAAGATCATCCAGCCGTTCGGCGAATACCTGCCGATGCGCGGTTTCTTCCGTTTGTTCTCCTCCTATGCCGACCGTGCGGGCTATTTCGTGCCGGGTAACGGTGACGGAACGGTGACGGCTGCCGGTGTGCCGGTCGGCGTGGCGACCTGTTACGAAGTCGCGTTCGATCGGGCATTTCGGGATTCCCTCGCCGCAGGCGCCCAATTGCTGACGGTGCCCACCAACAACGCCACCTTCGGCGAAAGCGAGATGACCTACCAGCAACTGGCGATGTCGCGGGTACGCGCGGTCGAACACGGGCGTGCGCTCGTGGTGTCAGCAACCACGGGTGTCAGCGGGATCATCACCGCTGACGGCGTGCTCAGACAGCACACCGAGCAAGTCGTCCCCGCCGCCTTGGTGGCCCAGCTACCGTTGCGCGACACAACAACAGTCGCTACCCGAATCGGTGGGTGGCCGGAACTCGCGTCCGTTATCCTGACCGCGATCGGTGTCGGATTGCTATTACTTCGACGCCGCCGCGCGAATCCGACGCATCTTGCGCGAAGTTCGGACAATTCTGAATAAGCGGTTTGTTTCAACCGGGGGGAAGCGGCACAAAGTTGCTGCTTCAGGGGTGTAATTCGTTGAGCTCGAAATAAATTCACATTCGTAGCCATCCGGCTGCCGTAGTACTCCGAATCATGGGCCAGGCTCCCGCGGCATCTCCGCCTTTGTCGTGCACGCCGACGACCCCGGCATCTCGTACGGCGAGCCCGAGCGGAAGATGGGCCTGAAGGGG
>NZ_JBHWZY010000496.1:0-5200 GCF_042727815.1 Nocardia sp. NPDC060220 | reverse complement strand
CAGGTCGTCGCCCTCGGCGGGCGGCCGACCGGCGAGCGGCACGAGTACCCCGGCGAGGGGGTCGTGGTCGTGATGGAGGATCCCGAGGGCCACGAGTTCTGCCTGTCGCAGCATCCTTGCGCAGCGCCGCCTGGATGGCCAGGCCGCATCGGACCGCCCGGTCGGCAGCGGCGAAGGCGATCATGTACCCGTCGCCCTGGTTCTTGACCACATGGCCGCCATGGTTCTGCACGCAGCGATCCACCAGGCGGTGGTGGCGGTCGAGCAGCTTGACCCAGGCCCGGTCGCCCAGTTGTTCGTTGAGAGCGGTCGATTGCTCGATGTCGGAGAACATGATGACGACGTTGCCGTCGGGCGCCAGTTTGGCCAGGTCGGGACGTTCGACCCGTGCCCAGCCCGCGAGGTCTTCGATAGAGGTGAGCACGGCGGCACGAAAACCTTTGGCACGCACCAGATCAGCGGCCTGCCAGGCGGTTCGTACCGCTTCGCGACCGCTCACCACCAACCGCTGCCCCGTCGTCGACCGACGCGGTGCCCGGCGCTTGCGCCGACTCCGGACCAGCAAGATCGACAGGATGAGTATGCCGACGGCTTCACCGGCGGCGACGATCGCGAGCACGGTGATCGCGACTGTGGTCATCGGAGCAACCCTGGCGGAGTAGCGTGGCTGGTCGAACCCTGTAGCGGCTGTGCGCCCGAGCTGTTCACGGCAAAATAGTACACATGCGTTCACTCGAATTCGACTGGCGTAGCGGATGCCTACCGACGGTGAATCCTGGGACCATCGCGCTCCGCACCGAGTCGGCTCACTCGCCGTCATTGCGCGCACGGGCAGCATTTCTACAGCTGAGAAGGTCCGTACTCGACATTTGGCAAGCACGGAGACCGTGCATTCGCCGGGCGGAACCGCGTCGGCCGCAGCCGCGAATCCTGCTTCCGTACCCTGTTTGGGTGTACGGGTGAAGCGTCCAGTGCATGCCCGGTGGTGCATAGTGCACAACGATGGTTTCATCTGGGTGCGAAGCACCATTGGAACGCGGGGTGCTGAGGCCGCACGATAAAGCGCAAACAGCGGAAAGTAGGAAATGTGCGCATGCCCGACAGCATCCTGTCGGCCCGGACCGCGACGACGGTAGGTCGGCCGATTCTCGACCGGCTCCCCGCAGCGTCAACGATTTCGGGCAAGATCATGAGTCTGTTCATCGTCGGCAGTGAACTACCCGCCCGAGTGCCCATGGCCGCCCTACGTCGCGATGTCGCCGCACTGGTGAACGCGTGCCTCGAGCTCACCGCCAGAATGTTGACCGGCGGCGACACTGCCGAACCGCTGGCCGAGGTGCGCGCCGACGTCATGGAATGGGCACGCGAGGGCGTCACGATCGACACGATGCACAAGGCCGTGCGGGTAGGCACGCAGGCGGTGTTCGACCATCTCACCGCACGCGCGAGGGTCGACGAGGATCACGCGGCACTGATCGAAACAGCGCGCATGTTCGGCCACCTCTCCCGCGAGCTCGCCATCGCGATCTCACAGGCGTACCTGCGTGAAAGGCAGGTGGCGGGTAGTGACGCAGCGGATACCGTGGCCGCCGCGCTGATCGCCGGGAATGCGACACCGGCCCTGGCGCGCGCCTGCGGGGTCCGGTTGGCCGAGAGCTATTTCGTCTTCGCGGTCGGGTTCGTGCCACGCCATGGAGCGGACGAGCCGCGCCCGGATCGTCATATCCTCGCGCACCGGACAATTCGGCGAATCAGGGCCGAGGTGCTGCACCACTGCGATGACAACGCGCTGATGCAGATGGGCACCGACACAGCTACCCTGCTGATTCCGCAAGACCATTTCGATCCCGGCGCCGCCGAACGGTTCGTCGAGCAGATCGCCGGCGCGGCGCAGACGCAGGTTCGCGCCGCGTTCGTGGTGGCAGGGGCAGGCGGCATCTCCGAAGGGGTCGAGCGCGCGCACGCGGTGCTCGACATCATGCGCCGCCTGCGCCGAGTCGGGCTGGAGCGCTTCGACGACCTGTCGCTGGAGTACCAGCTGTCCCGGCCGGGCACAGCAGGAAGGCATCTGGCCGCGCTACTGGACCCGCTCGAGGACCATCCAGTCCTGCTGGAGACGTTGACAGCGCACCTCGCGACCCACTCCACTCGTCTGCGCACCGCGCGTGCGCTGCACGTACACCCCAACACTGTCGACTACCGACTGAACAAGATCGCCGAGATCACCGGCCTCGACCCGACGCAACCGGACGGTATCTGGCGCCTGCGTTCCGCGCTCGTAGCCCGCATGACCGGCGCGGGTGAGAAAGAGTTAGCCGCCGGCGGTGACCCCGATCAGACCGCCCAGGCATGCTGATCGGGGCGGACCCCAGGTCTGCCACCGAAGTCGTGGAGAGGCAGTGGTGAGTCCGAACAAGGCGGCCGGCATTCGATGGCGCATACCGGTCGCCGCGTCGGCCCTTCTCATCGCCTGTACAGCAGGACTTTTCTGGCTACGGTGCGTGTACATCGTGCTCTACTCCAGACTGTCAACCGATCCGCTGACAGATCCCCATGGCTACGAACTCCTCATCGGCACCGTGCTCGCCCTGGCCGCCGCGGCGGTCCTCGCGGCCGCCGCGCCGTTTGTCGTCGAACCCGGCTCGAGCCGGATTCGACTGGCCAAGATCGTGGCGACACTGCTGGTAGTCCTGACAGCACTGCCCGTAGTAGCGCTGTTCACAGCGTGAACCGAAGTCCATTCGTCAAATCGGTCAGGAAGCCTGCGGGCCGCGACGGTCCGGGCGTGCGTCAACGGCCCGAGACAGTCTCGGGCCATTGATCTTCGGAGTATTGGGCGTGGTCGCCGTGCGGGGATTTCGGGTACGTCGCTACTTGACCGAACCGGCCAGCTGATCGGCGAACGGGGCAACGAACTTTCCGACAAGGGGAAGCTCCGCGCGGACACCGCCGCTGTTGTTCGCCTGGACCATGGCCATGATCCAGACGACGACCGCGAAGATCCCGAGGGCGAGTCCGGCGAGGCTGAAGATGATCCCCAGGGCGCCGAGGAGCGAGCCGACGATGCTCAGAACAATATTGAGCACCGAGACCCCGGCGAAGAAGATGATCGATTGCGCAGCATGGAATTTCACATCGGGATCGTTCTTTCCCACAAAGAGGAAGATGATTCCGGTGAGCCAGCCCAGCGCGTAGGACAGGATCGCGCTGGTCTTCTTGTCCAGGCCGGGGGACTGCGGTTGGTTCGAGGGAAGCTGAGAAGATGTCATGCGGCAAGTACATGCCATACCCGCCGCCTACCGATCCCAACTTTCAGCACAAAACGAGAGATCGCGAGCCGGTCGAAGCACCGGAACCCGACGACCTGCTCGCCGCGCGGAACCGATCAGGCTTGTGCGTCGTCGACGGGTGGGTTCGACGCGGGGCGCGTGCGTTCGGCCTCGCTGCTCGCCCTCGAGGCGCGCCAACTCGCGATGAATCGCTCGGCTGACTCGGCGGAGATCTCCTCGTGGGGCTCGTCTACTCCCCGCCGATAGCGCTGGAGGTACTCGGTAGGACCCCAGGTGAAGTCCCTGCCGAGCGCTTCGTCGGTCGGTAGAGGCCGGGTGTCGGTCCGGCGCACAAGCCCGGTGATTCGACGGGCGCGCCAGCCCTCGGGCCAGCCTCTCTCGTCATCGATCAACGCGAAGTAGCGCACAGCGGGTCCGTTACTGTCAGGCATTACTTCTTGTCCTTCAACGGGATTCGCGCCGGAGCGGCACCGCTCTCCACTCTATACAGCGAAATTCGGCAACCGCTCTGCGACAGTGACTGGGGTTGACAAGCTTTGGACGTTCACGGGCTGCGGCTGAGCCATGATCGACATCGAGCTGCGACCGCTTCCGTTCTGCTGAGGAGGTTCTGCCTTGGCGGGTGGATGCGGAGACTGCCTGGGTAGGTCAACGTTTGTAGTCGGAAAGTAGTCGATCTGGGGAATCTCCCGGACAACAGAAAAGCCCTCTACCTGCTTGTGCTGGTAGAGGGCTCTTTATGCTCCTCCATCTGGACTCGAACCAGAAACCTGCCGCTCTAGATGCGCTGCTTCCCAATGGTTTTCAATGTTTCTCAAAACAGCCTGTCACCTGCAGATTTGATGTTCGAGGTGTTCCCGTCGGATCTCGATCGGTCCCGTTGATTCCCGTTGAATCCGTGTTGTTTCCGTGTTGTGGGTCAAGTCTGGTACCGCCGACTGGTGAAGCACTCCGGCGTTGATGCCTGGTCTGGTAGACCCTAGCCAGCCGACACGGATCTACGTCAACTCACCGAGGGCTACAGCGAACCCGCCCACGTCGCCGAGGCCCGCCGCGAAATCCGACTCTCCATGGCACTCGCCTAGGCCGTCTACGACCGCTACACCGAACTCGGCCTCACCCCAAACCGAAGTCGGCGAACGCGCTGGTCGGACTAAAGCGAAGATCTCGCGCATCGAGGGCTCCGACACCGTCTCCACCCTGCCCTGCTCGCGAAACTCGCCGATGCCACTCTCAACATCGCCCTCGACGCCGACGTAACCCACGTGAGCTTCACCAGCCACCACACCGACGCCGCCTGAGCCTACCGAAGCCACGTTAGGTTCATCGGCAGGCAAGTTATACCGAGCAACAACAGGATTGGGCGCACCGGCACCGGAGATTGGTTCTTGCTGTGTCTGCAGCAGCCACAGTCCATCGCCGAGCTGACAGACGCACTGTGCGGCGTCGCCAAGGATGGCGCTCAGTCGAAAACGTGTTGTTTCGTGATGCCCTTCTGACGGAAAGCCCCCAAATGGCAACAAACTGGCAGGTCAGACACAGTTCTTTCGGCAGCGTCAGACGCGACCCGGAAACAATCTGGATGCTGCTGCGACGAAAGCTGTTAGCCAACAGAACATTTCGACGCTCCGCAGGCTGATGTAGAATCGATCGACCTACCCAACGGAGGTGCATGTGCCAGCTCAGCCCGACCGGGCTGCCGCACGACCAGGTGCAGCCCACTACGACCCAACTACTAATACAGTCCATGTCAGCGTAGCCAATTCCGATATTCTATTACCCTCAGTCATCTGGCACATTACCGACAAATGCCCGCTGTCATGCCAATACTGTTTCGCGACAAAAACAATCCATGAAGTAGATGCAAACCAAGCAGTCGCAACAATTGAGAGACTAGCGCTCCTCGGAAC
>NZ_JBHWZY010000495.1:0-5243 GCF_042727815.1 Nocardia sp. NPDC060220 | reverse complement strand
AACCAAAATCAAACGGGTCCGATGACACTTCTATTAAATTCATCATCACGATCACGTCCTTCTCCCGACCTTGGAACCGATGGATCGTGTCGGCTTCGACAGCACCGAGGAGCGCGTCTGTGACCTTGCTGACCTGCTTGCGGTAGGGCGTGGTGACGCCGATGTCCGTCGCCGCGAAGCCGGCACAGTACGTCGGGAGGATCTCGCGTTCGATCACGTCGATCTCTCGCTGGTTGGACCGGCTCTCCCTGTGACGACGCATGTGATTGCCTTCGACGGTCCGCGCGACGATCATCGATTCCCAGCCGGGGGTGCTGGTGGTGAAGGTGATCAGTTCGTCGTCGTAGAACTTGCTGTTGCAGAATCCGATGATGTCGGGAGCGCATCGATAGTGCTCACGCAGCATGGTGCGCGGCAGCGCGGCACCGTACAGCTCGATCAACGCGGACAAGATGCTGTGCCGGTGGAAGTCGTACACAGGGCGCGGTGGGGGCGGGCAATCCTTCGACTCGAGACCCGGAATGTGGGCCAGCTGTTTCACATCCCCCACGACGATCACGTTCTTGCAGCACGCGAGCACGTTCGCGGCCTCCAGCAGATTCACCTGCGAGGCTTCGTCGATGATGAGGTAGTCGAGCATCCGGCCGCGCCCGATGCTGCGCTGTAGTGAATGACACGTGCTGAGGATCACCGGATAGTCGCGGCTGAACCGCTGCCACTCGCGCAGGTAGTTGTGGCCGTAGATACCCGGCCGGTGCTGGGCGTAGCGGTCACGCAAGCGGTCGGTGAGCCACTGCAGCGAGCGCTCGCGGTGTCGATCGGTCAGCTCGTCGAACTTCGCGGAGCTCAACGCGCTGGTGAGCCGGCCGATCTCGGCATCGAGATCGGCGATCCTCTTGTCGAAGTACAGTCGTTGCAGCCGCAAAACGACCTCGACGTCGCTGGCGTCGACCGCTCGCATCGACCGGTATCTGATCCAGTGGATGATCCGGTCGACGGCCTCGGGTAGCACGCCCGGCTGGGCCAGGCCGGGATCGGTGTCGGCGATGTAGTCCAGGATCTTGTCCGCGGGCCAGCGCAGCACCGGCAACAACCGCTCGTCCGGCAGCGACTGCCGATCGAAGTGGGTCATGAAGTGTTCGCGTTCGAGCAGGTAACCGTCGCGCTCGGATCGCCGTTGGGCGAGTTCGCCCTGCGTGGTTTGGAGCAGGCGTAACCGCCGATCCAGGGTGGCGATCTCCTCGGCCGAGCCGATCTCGCCCCTTTCGGTCGCGACAAGGCGCGCGACAAGCCTGTTCCGGTTGTCCTGGGTACCTCTGCCGAGAAACTCTCGCCGCTTCTCCGACCGGCCCAAATCGGCTACCACATAGCCGATTTGGACGTCGATGAGCTTGTCGCGCACGTTCTCGACCGCGGCGTTGTTCGAGGACACGACCGCCACGGTCTTGGACTCATCGAGCAAGATGTTGGCGATCAGGTTGAGGATGGTCTGTGTCTTGCCGGTGCCGGGCGGGCCGTCCACCGCCGAGATCGGAAATCGCAGCGCGTTGTCGATCGCCTTGCGCTGACTCGGATTGATGTGAAACGGGTAGATTCGCGGATCGGGCGCGTCGTCGCGCTGTTCCAGGCGTGCGCCGGTGAGAAACCTATGCAGCACGCTGTCAGGGTGAAGGAAGGTGAGGTGGTCGAGCCCCTCCCGCAGGAGATGGCCCGTCTCCGGCAGTAGACCCGCGAGTTCGCGCCAATACCGCAGTACCGCAGCAGATTCGGCAATCGCGGCGCCGTTGCGAACGATCTCGACCTCGCTCGCGGGGCGCGCATGCCAGGTCCCGTCCCGGGCGAAGATGTGCCACCAGCCACCATCGGGAGTGTCGAAAAGGTAAGCGCCGCCGGAACTGTCACACAGCACACCGTCGGCGAGGATCTCGGTCCCCTGGTCCGGTGGTAGTTGTCGTGGGTGGTTCGCGAGGTAGACCCGGTCACGGCCGTAGCGATAGGTGCCGCCGCGCGCGTAGCTGATGTGGATCAGCCGACCGTCGATCTGATAGCCCGCTATCTCGGCGGTCTTGTTCTCGACGGAACTACCGTCCCGTTCGCGGACGACCACGGCGTATTCACGTGCGTTGATCGTCACCTAGACCACCAGGATCATCAGGGTCAGCAAACCCAGGATCGCGAGCCCGAACACCATCCAGTCCCAACGCACCGACGACCGCTGGTGTCCCGGGTGGTTCACCGGTGGGTGCCATGTGACGGGTGGGGGTGGCTGTGGTGGCCGAGGAGGGGGCGGCGGAGCGGCCTGACGGTGCGATGATGGAGGGCGATGCGGGGCCCACCACGATTCGGCCGTAGTTGCGGGTGTCGACCGTGCTGCCGGGATAGCCTGCGATGGGTGTGCGGCAGGGGTGCCAGGCACCAACCGGGCAGCGGGGCTGGGAGACGTCGGCCGGGTGGCAGGATTGGGAGGTGCCGGGCGTGCTGCCGGATCAGCAGGCGATGGGCGCGCGGCCTGGTTGGGAGGCGCCGATCGTACGGCCGAATTGGTAGGCGCCGGGCGCGCGGACCGCGATGTCCGCGGCTGCTGGGGTGCTGTGTCCGGTGTGGGGGTACTCGGCGGGGCAGGGGACGGCGAGCTCGTTCGCACCGGAGCCGCCGGGGGACGCACCCTCATGGCAGGGCTTTCGTACAACCTGCTCAGCTCGGCCTGTCTGCGCGCCTGTGCCGCTGAACGATCTGTGGGCGGCACAACCGCCGCAGCTCGCGTCGATGACGGAATCGGCGGCGCGCCCGCGCTCTTCGGTGCCCTGGTAGGCCTGGGTGGTGCTGGTGCGACAGCGGGTGGCGGGGATTTCAGCGCGGCGATCTGTTGATCGGTGAGATTGCGTAGCAGGCCGACCCGCACGAGTTCGATCTGCGGGACATGCACGCCCTTGTTCACATAGGTCACGACGGTGCCGGTGATCGCGATCTGCCAGTCTTTCAGCTTCGGCAGGAGGCGTTTTCCATGCGTGCTGTGGCTGCCGTACTTGTCGAAGAGCTGACGTGCGACGCTGTCGTGGGCGACGATGGTGAAATCGCCCCGCCGGTAGTCACCGAGGTTGATCAAGGCCACATCGCGGCCCTGGAATCCCTTGTTGACAATGCCAAACTGGATTTTCCCGTAGACGGTGATGGTCTCACCCGCACGGTTCAGCAGCTCGTCACGTTCGCTGCCTGCGACGAACTGACCGAGCGTCAGTTCGAAACCGCCCGCAGCCGGTGCGCCCGCCCCGGTCCCCGCCAAGACGGTTTCGACGTAGTCGTAGTCGGTTCGGCAGGCCCGCTTCAACGCAGCGGCAGCGTCGGCAACTCCGCTGATGCAGGCGAGCGCGGCGAACAACGGCGAATTCTCCGGGTCGACGAAGTCCCGTGCGGTGAAGATCAGGTTCTCGCCGGTACCGCCGAAGTCGTCCCACAGCGATGGCTGGTGCCGTAGCGCCCGCAGTGAGACATCGATAACCGCGGCCGCGAAAGTGTCGATGCCACTGTCGAAACGGCCACCGCGACCGGGATGCTGATAGTTGCGGTGACCTTGTTCGATTGCCGGCAACCCGGTACCGGCGAACGTATCGACAAACATGCCGTCGTAGTCGATCAGGGTGATCGAACGATCCCGGCCGACGAGGATGTTCCCGTGCTGGAGATCGCCGTGCGCGGCGCCCGCGGCGCGCAACGCGACGACCGCGTCCGCGATCGCGACCCGCACCGTCTCGATTGCGACCGGATCCTGGTCGCCCTCGATCCAGTCCTCCACCCACACGCCGAGCATCTCACCGGTCGACCATCGCATGCGCACGGTCGGAAAACCCGTGCCGTTCACCATGATCCCGTCGGGTTGGTACACCGCATCGATCAGGAACGTCAGATTCGGATGGCCGACGACGAACTGGTAAATGTGCTCGTAGCGTTCGCGCAGTCGGCGCTCATCATGGCCTTGCTTGTGGAAACAGCGCACCGCGAAGCGCTGGTTCGAAGCGCTGTCGATGGCGAACGTCGCCGCGAACCCGCCCGAGGCGACTGACGGCATGCCCTGCGCGTTGCGCACGGGCTCACCGGTTCGAAGCAGGTCGACATGGCGGAAAGCGATCGGTGGATTGGCCACCGCACTTTGGTAATTCAGCAGGCTCGGCAATCTCATAGTCGCACCGCGCAGATCGTCGTGTCGTCGTTGTCCATGCCGGCGCGGCGCGCGTGCTCCACCCACGTCCGGAACTCGTCGTCGTCACCGGGGATCGTGCTCACGTCGATGAGCGCACCACCGCGTTTCTGTTCCAGCAGGTACTTCGCCAGACCATCGGAGGCGAGCACGAGGTGATCACCACCCACGTAGTCATCGCCGTGTTCCCAGAGCGCCGCCCGATGGGAGACATCCCCGGAATGGGTGGTGATCAGGGCCGGGGTGCGACCGAACTGGCGCGGATGATCCAGCGGACCCGCTGTGATCAGCTCTCCGTCACGCAGGTGCAGCAAACACGCGTCGCCGATCCCGATCGCTCGGTACCGCTGCCGCGCCACGTCGATATCCACCCCGACAAATGTCGCCGCGCCGCCGCGCCGCAGCTTCTCTTGGGCATACCAGGGAAGCCCTGCCGTGTCGACCCGTTCCCGCCAGTGCGACCTGAGCGCATCCAGCACGGCGAGTTCTAGAATGTCCACGCCACCGATCGCGTAGGCGGCTACCAGCAGCTCCGCCCACTCCTCGGCACGAGCGGTGGTCGACGCGCCGTCGGCGAGCGCGAAGCGCGACCCGGTGCCACCGATCGCGCGATCATCGTTCTCGTCCGGGTCGCGTCCTTCCTTGTGCCGGGTGGCCAGGCGCGCCGCTGGAGTATTTGTCATCGTATCCCCCTGTGCCCGAACGTGTTCCGGGGCGGTTACCAGGTCGGGGCGTCGCCGTGTGCGCGCGTACTCCCGTCTTGGCCGTCATCGGCCGCATCGTCACCGTCATCCGAAACCAGGTCATCAGCGGCCGGGCTCATGAGCTCCTTCAGCCCGGTCGGAGTGACCGCGCGAGTACCGATGTCGAGGAAGTCGATCACCATCGTGACGTCGGCGTTGTAGAGGAACCCGCGCGAGCCCGCGTTCACCGAATACCCGAGTGACGCGGACGCTTCCAGCATCGACGGCGGCAGAATGCTCGAAGCCTCGAACAGTCGCTGCGCGTTCGGGTCGCTCAAACCCGCCGCAGTGTCCGGGAAGGTCAC
>NZ_JBHWZY010000494.1:0-5259 GCF_042727815.1 Nocardia sp. NPDC060220 | reverse complement strand
GTGAAGTTCAGTTCTTCCAGCTCGCCGTGGCGGGGGCGGATCGCGGCATCGGCCGCCTTCAGCATCTCGGCGTCCAGTGCGCCGTCGCCCGCGGTGAAAAGCGTTGCCCCGTCGGATAATTCGCCAGATTCGGTCAGCCTGCGACGGACTTCGGCAACAGCGAGACTCTTACAGACGGCGTCGGGCATCGTGTAGATCTTGCGACCCTGCTGGGACGCCGACCAGCCGTTTGCGCGGCACCAGGTGTCCCATTCGGCGAGGAAACCCGCGGGGACCAGGTCGGGGCGGACCACCAGGTAGCAGAACAGCTCGTCGGCCTCGCGGTACTTGGTGACCCAGGAATCGTCGATGCGGGAGCGTAATTCGGCGCCCACGTCGGCGAGGGTAGCGCCCGACGCGTTGACCTGGTCGTCGATGGCCACGCGCCACGCGGGGTCGGGGATGCCGTCGACCAGGATGTTGCCGCCGTTGCTGGTGATGGCGTACCGCCACGGAGCACCGGGGAGGGCGATGCGCTGGAACTGTTCGATGGTGCGGGTGGTCGTCGGAATCACGGGAGCGCCTGCCGCGAGCTCGCGCAGGGCCGCGATGGCGCTGACGGTCATGTAGGAGAGCGGTTCACCCTCGTAGTACTCGACGCACTCCTTCGCGACGGCCTCGGCACCACCGAAGCCGTTGCGGGAGAAGATCATCGTGCGATCCAGATCGGTCGCGAAGAGGGACTCGGCGGTCACCGGGGTAGCTCCTTGATCAGGCCCATGCAGGAGTAGGCCAGGTCGGGGACCACTTCCACCGGGACATTGCGCGCCGCGGCGAGCAGGCGGATGTGGGCGTGCTCCGGTGCGTCTGCCTCACGGACCAGCACTCGCCACGGTACCCGGCGCAACAGCACCCGGGTGGTCTCGCCGACGCCGGGCTTCACGTAATTGACTGTACTGATGCCGTATTCGGCGCGGACCTTCTCCACCGACGCCCACCCGGACCAGTCCGGCGTGCGGTCGGAATCGCGGATGGCGGCGACGGCGGCGGGCACCTGCTCGCCGATCGTGCCGAAGGCCGCTGTGACGGTGTCGATCAGCTGATTCGAGACATCGGCGCCGATCAGGTCGCGGTAGAACTTGGCGCCGTGGAACTCGCCGGGGCCGATCAGGGTGCTGTTCAAGACGGTGCGTGAAACCAGGCCGGACACAGTCGAATTGAGGCAGGCCGAGGCGATGAGGAAGTCGTCACGGGTGCCGTAGGTGCGCACGCAGTTGGCGGGGTCGGCCAGGACCACGAGCTCGTCGTTGAATCTGGCGCCGCCGGCGGCGTGATAGGCGTCGAGGGCGGCGGTGAGTTCGTGGGTGATCGCACCCTTGCCGGTCCAGCCGTCGACGAAGACGATCGAGGACGGATCATGATGGCGGGCGAGGTAGTCCAGTGCCACCGCATCGATACCCCGATCGCGCACGATCGAGACCGCGTAGTGGGGCACGGTGAGAGGCTCGCGGCCGATCCCGCTGACGAGCCAGCGACGCATGAGCACGCCGACGGGGGTACCCGCCCTGGCCAGCGAGACCAGGACAACGTCCTCACCGCGTTCGGCGACAACCAGCTCCGCCACAGTCGCGACGGCCAGCGCCAGACGTTCGGCACTGTCGGCCAGCACGCGATCGAAGAGCTCACGGTATTCGGCATCCGGCTGGAACTCGACCGGCAGCGACTCGGCGTAATGGGCCACACCGGCCTGGATGCGCCGTTCACGGTCGGCGATATCGGCTTCGAGGTCGGCTTCCGAGAGATCCTTGAGCAGCCACGAAACATCCTCGGGCGCATACGAACCGAACTCGGGTCCGTGCAGGGCCACGGGGAGCGGACCGGCACCGGAGCTCGCTTCGCCGCCGTGTTCGGTGTGGCCGTCCCGGTCCGCCGAATCGGGCGCCGACAGTGACGCTGTCACGGCTACCGGCTCAGCGGTGCGGCCCGCGTGCAGCGCACGGGGATCGGCGCCGGGGAGCACAGCTATCAGAACGTCGGCGCCCGACGCGGTGAGGACATCGACCAGGCCGCCGGGGGCGACCAGCTCCGGGGTGTCGGCGGGCGGATCGATGACGACCAACAGCACTGCGTCGTCATCAGGCCACTGGGCGTTGTAGAGGTAGCGCTGGGCGGCGGGGTCGGGTTCCGGGGCGATGAATCGGAAGCCGCGCCGCAGGGGGTAGCCGGGTTCGTCGAGGACGTATGCCGGTGAGCGAGTGGTGGTTTGGAAGCGGGTGGGGGTGCCGGCATCGGCCAGGTCGGCGGCCAGGCGCAGGGGCAGGTACATGAGTTCTTCGTGGCCGATGACGATGACCGGACGGCCGGCGAACTCGGCATCGAGGCGGGTGTTCACCTCCCCGGCAATGGATTTCAACGCGACGTCGAAGGCGGCGCCATCCGAACGAAGGATCCCGTGCCTGCCGCCCTCGGGAACATCAGCAGGCCAGGTCAATTCGATGCGACCGTACGAACCGGGCCGGACCCCTACCGGATTCAGCTGCGGATCAGGCAGGGCGGTCACGGTATCGATCAGCCCGGCAGGCAGCTCGGTGCGACCGGAGGCCAGGCAGACCGTGTCGATCCGCGCACCGAGTTCGGCTGCGGCAGCTTCGAATTTGATCCGATCGGCAGGGGTACGCATGTCCACCAGCGAGGCGAGCACATAGTGCGAACGCGGCGCGAACGCGTGCAGTGCGCGAACCGCGTCGATGGCGGTGTCGCCGGTGGAGATCTCGTCGTCGACCAGCACCAGCGGCAGATCGTTGGCGAAGATCGCGGCGGGCGCGGGCTGGAGCAGATGGGAGGTGGCGTGCGAGTGGCCCTCTTCGAAACCGGTCAGCGTGGTGGCTCGCGACTCGTGCCGGCGGGTGGAGTGCAGGTAGCAGCCCGCGTCGATCCGCGCGGCCACACAGTGGCCCAAACCGGTAGCGGTCTCGGCGAATCCGAGCACGACGGCTTCACGATCACCGAGTACCTCGCGCACGAGATCGGCCAGGCGGTTACCCGCGCCGATCACGATGCGCGGATCGGTGGGCAGGTGCTTGCCCAGCACCGTGGACACCAGCAGGTGCGCCCGGCGCGGATTGCGGCGCAACCCCGGCTGCACCAGCGCGCCGATCGAAAGCTCGCCCGTCAGCACGCTTTCGGCGGACAACGCGACAAATCCGCCGTCGGTCGACACGTCATCGACGGACGGCGCGGCAAGCACCTCACCCGATGCCGTGCCCTCGGCCGAGCGCGCGGCGAAGGACGCACCGTGATGCAGCTCGATCCCGAGATTCACCGTCGCCCATGGTGTTTCGAACGCACTCATTCGGCGATCATCGCTGTCAGCAAGTCCACGAAAGACACTCCCTTGTTCGCGACCCCGAACGCACGGGCCCGAACCAGCGTCTGGCGGGCCCAACTGCGGTGCGGGCGCATCTCGTTCATCTTGTTGCGGTATTCCGAGGCCGCGACGCCACCGACATCGGCCGCCATGATGTCGAGCGCGTCGGCGTACTCCTCGTGGGTCACCACCGACAGCGCGTGCACCACGGCCACGTGCGAGGGGTGGATCACCGTTTTGCCCTGAATGCCGTTGGCGCGGTCGAGGGTGATCTCGCGCAGCAGGCCGTCGAGGTCGCGGCTCACCAGGTACTGGCGGAACTTCACCGCGTCGGATTCCTCGAACGGCGCGCTGCGCAGCTGCGGCCGGAACATCCGCTCGTGATCGGCGAAGTACTCCCACACCGGTCCGGTGATGATGAAGCCGGTGCCGTCGACGCGGCCGAGGTAATTGACGATGTCGGCGATCACGTCGGCGACCACCCGCACGTCGTAGATCGTGAGGTCGCGGTCGCGGCGGATGCCGAAGGTCGAGCACATGTCGGTGGCGCCGATCCGCACCGCCAGCAGCTGCTCACGGTGTCCGGCGAGCAGATCGGCGATGCGCGAGAGCTGCTCGTCACGGGTCTGGCGGTGCACCAGGTTCGACGATTCGAGCACCGGCATCGCGTAGACCGGACGGCCGAGGCTGCGGTTGGCGTCGTCGAGCGCGGCCAGGTACGTGGGCCCGCTGACGGCGTCGAACTTGGGGAAGACGAATCCGGTGAGCACGTCGGCGCCCGGTCCGAGCGCGGCGACCAGTTCGCCGACCGAGGCCGCGTCGCGGACCCGGATGAACAGCATCGGGTTCGCGTCTTCGCCGCGTGCGAGCAGATCCAGGGTGTCCACCGCGTGCTGTTTGGCGGCCTCCACCTGGTGATCGGCGACCGCGTCCTCGAGGTCGATCACCATCGAGCACACCCCGCGCGCGGCCCGCCGGCGAATCGTGGCGGCCAGATCGGGGCGGGTCGCGGGCACATACAGGGTCGCGCCGAGCGCGGTCGCCAGCAGCTCCCGGTCGTCGTGGCCTTGAATCGGCTCCGGTTCGACCAGGAACAACTCCCGGCGGCGGGGACCCTGCAACTGCTGGAAATGGCGCAGCGGTACCTGCTTACGCAAGCAAACTTCCGGTGCGATGGCGTAGCCCGCGGTCATTCCCCCCACCTCATCTGTCGACCCATGTCATTTCTACTTTTCGGAAGCGTGTTTTCTGATGCGCTCGACTACGCCCGCGATGAACTCTGCGACGGTACCCAGCTCGGTAACATACGCCCAGTAGTCCGGGTGGCGACCAGTAAGTCCAGCGGTGATGCGATCGAGGCGTTCTGCTTGTGCATCGAGAACCGAGCCCCACTCGGCGACCAGTCCTCGGTCTACCGCCAGCATCTGCGCGTCCCGCAGCCGGAATCGTACGGTGCGGGCCTGAGCTTCGGGGTCGGTACGTACCTCACGTAACAATTCGAGGCGCCGGGTGACGGCGTCGACCAACTGCTCGGCCTCGGCGAGGTACGCGCGTGCGGTGGCGGTCAAATCAAGGGCGGTCTCCGGATCACGATCGGCTGCCGCGACGCGCGCGCCGACCAGCGCTTCGTCGGCGGCGTCCATGCCACGACGGCTTTCCCGCTCATTGTTGGTCAAGTCCGCCGAACTCGCAGCACTGAACTCACGCAGCAGCGCGGAGTAGGCCGGTCCGAGCGCGCCGGCACGGTTGCCGACGGCAGCAAGGCGGGTGGTCACCGACGCGATCGCGTTCGCGGCAGCCGAGGCACGAGAAGGGGCCTGCGCCAACGCATTCGATAGTTCCGCCGTCGCCTCTTGCACAGCATTCGCAGCCTCGCGCGCCGCCGCGACCGACGTGCCGGGATCGCTGGAAGA
>NZ_JBHWZY010000493.1:0-5260 GCF_042727815.1 Nocardia sp. NPDC060220 | reverse complement strand
CGACCGGACCTTGTGGCGTCCGCAGGCCGAGGCGCTGGCCGCGGCCGGATACCGGGTGCTCACGCCGGACCTGCGGGGCTACGGCGCCAGTGACGTGACGCCCGGCAGCGTCCTGCTGTCCCGGCGCGGCCTCGATCACCAGGTCACGATCGGCGAACTCGTCCATGTCCAGGGTGACGCGCACCCGCGCGAGCACCGCGTCGGCCTCGTCCTGGGTGATCTTGCCCTTGGTCACGCCACGGGCGATCGAGGTGGCGATCCGGTTCTTGGCCGCCTCGGCGAACTCCGGCTTCGTCTCGAGCACGAGCACCGAGCTGCCCGCCTTGGCGCACACCTCCGCGATCCCCGCGCCCATCGTGCCGCCACCGATTACACCGATCAACTCCACTGGAGAACTCCCAACATCGCATTGCCCTGGCTGTCCCGGAGATTATTTCACCCGGGCTGGCACTCAGTGCCACAGGATGCCGGAACGTGAGCTATCGCACCAGCTGGACGCGACGCTGACCAGGGCATTCGTCAGCGAGCCGACTCACTTACCCGCCGGGTACACGGCGTCGACTTCGACCTCGACCAACCATCCCGCCACCGGCAGGCTCGCTACTTCCAGGGCGAAGCGGCTCGGTCGTGCCGCGTTGCGGACCAGCGGTGCGGCCGGGGCAGCGGTGCCGAGGGGGACCAGCTCGGTGTCGCCGGTGGTGAGGTTCGTATTGGCGAAGAACTGCCGGTAGGCGCGGTTCCAGCCGGCGTAGTCGGCCCGGTCGGTGCCGGGCGCGTTGTCGAGGAACACCCGCATGGTGATCACGTCGTCCAGGGTCAGGCCCTGGGCTTCGAGGTTCTCCCGGATTCTGGCCAGCACCGACATGCCCTGCGCTTCGGTGACGGTGACACCGGCGGGCAGCTTCGCGTCCGCGAACTGCTGGGTGTCGATGAAGGATTCGGGGCTGCCGGTGGGGGCGGCCTTGTTGGTGGCGGTGGGGCCCAGCCCGCTGGTCTTGTAGACGGTAGCGTCGGCGGCGATCGTCACGCCTTGGGCGATCATCGGATTCGCCTGTCCCGCTTCGAGAACTGAGGTACTCGGCGCAGTGGACGGCTGCGACTCGGCCGGGTCGGCCGAGCAGGAGGTGAGGGTCAGCGCCGCGAGGGCCGTCACGGCCAGCGTGATCGTCGTCTTCATGGTCGATACTCCTTGTCGGGGTGAGAGATTCAGGCGGCAACGCGGGCGTGCAGGGCGGTCACCACGTCGCGGGCGGAGGTGAAGGCGCCGTGCTGCCAGGCGATCGCGTTGGACAGGTGGTCACCGGCGAAGTAGATGTGCTCTACGGGGGCAAGGAGTTTGGTGTATTCGGGGGTGGCCTCACCGCCGTGGGAATTGCTACCCGACCAGCCGACCCACGCGCCCTCGGAATACTTGGTTCGCCGCCAGCTGCCGGAGAACGACGAGGCGATGTCGGCGCGGTACTTGTCGCCGTGGATCGCTGCGCCCTCGTCGACGGCCTTCGCCAGACGTTGCCGGTGGGTGAGTGATTCGAAGGCCTGATGACGTTTGCCGGTGTTGTAGTAGCCGACCACCACGCCACGGTCGCCGTTGTAGTGGTCGTAGGGGAACATGATCTGCGCGATGTCCTTGTCGGTATTGCTCGCGCCGCCGTAGATCCGGTCGTCGAGCTCCCACCAGCGGCGCGAGTATTCGATGCCGAGCTTGCCGGAGGACACCGGGATCGCGGCTTTCAGCGCGGTGAGCACGTCGGCGGGCAGGTTGTTGGCCAGGCGACCGACGAGATGGGGCGGCAGCGTGCAGATGCAGTAGTCGGCATCGAGGGACTTGCGCGCGCCGTCCTGGGTGTACTCGATCCGCACACCCTCGGGGGTGTTCTTCATCGCCGACACCTCGGCGCCGAAATGGATGCGCTGCGTGCCGATCTCGCGCTGGAAGGCGGCGTAGATGCGGTCCATGCCACCGACCGGGGTCATCATCATCATGGCCTGGTCGTAGCCGAATTCGAAGCTGAAATTGCGGCCGAGACCGCTGCGGATCGTGTCGGACATCGGGAACGGTTTCGGCTGTTCGCCGAAGTTCAGACCCGCCCCGGGTTCGGAGGTGTAGCCGCGCCGGGTCGAGCCGAGATAGCGGCCGTCACTGGAGAGGTCGCCGAAATCGCGCAGGAACGACGACAGCGCTTCCTTGTCGGCGCCGGAGAGCACGTCGTCGAGTGCGCCCCGCGACGCGGCCTTCTGCAACAGCTCGGACATGTAGCCGTACATGTCGGCCTTGGCCGCGCGGTATTGCACCGACTGCCCGGAGATCGAGGTGCCGCTCTGATAGTTGACCAGGGTGGACGCGTTCTGGTTGCCGAACGGCTGGATCTCGACACCGAGTTCGCGACAGTAGTCGAGGGTGATGTGGCCCTGCGGGATTCGCGTGGCGCCCAGATTGAAGTAGTGCCCTTCGGCGAAGGTGCAGCTCTGGGTTTCGCCGTTGAGATCGGTTTCGGTGGTGCCGTTGCGCACCGACCACACCCGTCCGCCCGCTCGCTTCCTGGCCTCGAGCACGGTCACGTCGTATCCGGCCTTGCCCAGCTCGTAGGCCGCGCACAACCCCGCCGGGCCGCCGCCGAGGATCGCCACCTTCGCGCCACCGTCGCCCTTGCCGATGAGGTCGCCCATGGCGGGCGAGCGGAACGACACCTGCGCCGTGGCGGGCGCGAGGCCGAGGGTCGACATCGCGCCGTAGGCGAGGCCGGCACCACCGGTGATGCCGAGACTCTGCATGAATGATCTTCTGGTGACTGCCATGGGTAGCTCCGTCCGCCGCGATATCCGTTCTGCGACAGCGTCCGTCGACGGTGGGTCGGTGCCGCTACGCCGCGGAAAACGTTTACCGATCGGCGAGTGAGATCCCCCGCGGTCGCTTTCTCGCTCGGTGACCATCGCCCCGACTCGCGCCCGCAATACCGCCGAAACCAGGTCTGGATATCCTCGCCCGCACCGACAACGCTGGGAGGTGTGTGGTGACGGCACTGGCCGACGCGGTCGCGCGCTCGTTCGCGGCCGGGGAACCCGAGCGCCCCGCGGTGTCGCCGTTGCGTGCGCTGGGGCGCAGACAACTGCCGGGTGTGGCTTTGCTCGGCCAGTCGATCGCGACCACCGCGCCCGCCGCGTCGATGGTGCTGTTGCCGGTCACGATGCTCACCCACAACGCCCTGCTGCCCGGCCTGGTGACGATCGTCATCGCGACGCTGGTCATCACGCTGATCGCGTACTGCGTCGCACAGTTCACCCGGCGGCTGTCCGCGGCGGGTGGGCTCTACACCTTCGTCAGCCACGGCGCCGGACCGCGTGCGGCGCTGACCTGTGGCGTCGGAATGCTCGTGAAGTACCTGGGCAGTGCGTCGCTGACGATGTATCACGGGTCGCAGACCGCTCTCGCCTTGGCAGCGCAGCTGGGAATCACGTTGCGCGGCTGGCAGATCGGGGCCGTCTATCTCGGCATCGCGGTGCTGATCGGCGCGGTGCTGGTGCGTGGTGTGCGGTTCGCCGCGATCGCGATTCTGGCGGTCGAGGCGTGCTCGCTGGCCTTCATCATCGGCCTCATGCTGGTGTCGGGGCCTGCTGTCGCGATCACCCCGGCCGCGCCGAATGTTCCCGCGGTGCTGGCCATCGCGATGTCGGCGCTGTTTGCGCTCGCGGGCTTCGAGAGCGCCACGTTCTTCGCACCGGAGACGCGGCGTCCGCTGGTCACCGTGACCCGTACGGTGCTGCTCACCCCGGTGCTGTGCGGGGCGTTGTTCATCTTCGCGTCGTGGGCGGCCTGGTCCGGGCATGCGGGAACGGTGGTGAACGCGTATCTGCACGGGACGGCGAGTGGGTCGAGTCTGCTCGTGGTGATCCTGCTCGACGCGGGGCTGACCTGCTCGTGGCTCGGGTCGTCGATGGCTTCGTCGAACGCCGCGTCGCGACTGCTGTATTCGATGAGCGTGGAGGGTGTGCTGCCGCGCCTGCTGAGCCGGGTCGGTCCGCGGTTGCGGACCCCGCACGTGGCGTTGGTGCTGATCATCGGCATCGTCGCGACGGCCGGTTCGGGTTTCGTCGCGCTCGACGGTGTGCCCGCCGCGGCCAAGACGGTCATGCGCACGGCGCTCGCGGTGTCCTACATCCTGGTCGCGGTGGGTGCGGTGCTGTTGCTCGGCCGTATCCGCGAGCGCAGCCGCGTCGACCTCGTCGCCGGCTGGGTCGGCAGTGGGGTGCTCGCCGCGGTGCTGGTCTGTCTGACGGTGTCGGACGCGAGCGACGGTGTGGTGGTCGCGCCCGCGACGGTGCTCGCGGTGCTGCTGGCCGGTGCTGCCTGGTATCGCTGGCTGCGGGACAGCTGTCCCGAAAGTCTCACGGCCATCGGTGTTTTCGACAGTCCCGAATCCGCTGACGTGCTGCCCGGCGCCGGGGTGTTCGCCGTCAACGCCCGCGGCGCGATGGCCCTGGTAGGGGCGGACCGCGGCGAACGGTGACAACGACGACCCGCCGCGACGGCCCGACCGGGCACGAGCCGAGGGCTGTCCAGAAGGCCCTCGCTCTGCTCGAGGCGGTAGCGCAGCTGGGTTCGGGCGCCACCGCGAAGGACATCGCCGCGCAGACCGGCATCGCCCCCGCCACCGCGTACCGCCTCCTGAATCTCCTCGTCGCCGACGGCTACCTGGTGCGGATCGAGGACCTGTCCGGTTTCGCCCTCGGCCGCCGTACCCGTGAGCTCGCCGGGGCTGCCGCTCCCGAGCCCGTCTCCGGCAATCACCGGATCCTCGGTGAACTGCGCGCCCAGCTGCGTTTCGGCATCCATCTCGCCTCCTTCGCCGGCGGCCGGATCAGGATGGTCGACAAGGATCCCGACCATGAACTGAGTGGGGAGAAGGTGCTGCTCGCCTGCCCGCACGCCTCGGCCATCGGCAAGCTCCTGTTGGCGCGGTACCCGGACTTCGCGGCCGAGGCCACGCTGCGCAAGGTCACCACCTTCACCATCACCGACGCCGCCGATCTCGCCGCCGAGCTACGCCGAGTCACCGCGGACGCCGTCGCCGTCGAGGTGAACGAATGCCGCCTCGGCCGCAGCGCCGTTGCCGTCCCGATCCGCACCGACGACGGCACTGTCACCGGTGCCCTGGCCGCGATCGGCAAGACCGGCCGCCTGCCCGTGCACGATCGCGACCTCATCGACTTGCTCACGTCGGCGGCCGATCAGCTGACACTGTGACCGCACACCCGAGGCCCT
>NZ_JBHWZY010000492.1:0-5261 GCF_042727815.1 Nocardia sp. NPDC060220 | reverse complement strand
CGTGGAAGTGATAGGCGATGGTGTCCTTGTCGACCTCGCTGATGCCGCCTTCCTGCGCGCGCAGCACTCCGGCGAAATAGCGGAAGTGGTCGACCGCCAAGGGGAGGTCGGCGGCCAGGGTTTCGCGGACCGGCTTGCCGTTGTCCCAGGTTTCGGCGACGGCGAGGGCCTCGAGGTTGGCCTCGATCCGGTCGGCGATCTTGTTGAGGATGTTGGCGCGCTCGGCGGCCGAGGTCTCACCCCAGGCCGGGGCCGCACGGTGGGCGGCGTCGAGCGCCAGTTCCACATCGGCGGCGCTCGAGCGGGCGATCTCGCAGAACGGCTGCCCGTCCACCGGCGAGGTGTTCTCGAAATAGCGGCCTTCGACCGGCGGAATCCACTTGCCGTCGATGAAATTGTCGTATCGCGGCGCGTAGCTGACGACGCTGCCCTCGGTGCCCGGCTTGGCGTAGATCATGTGCGGTGGCTCCTCGCTGATTCCGGTGAATCGTGACGCCCATCACTATCCCCGCTCAGGGTTGATGAAACGTTGAAGCCGGACCGATCAGGCGCGAAGGGCGCTGTGCAAGCGCGCGGCGGCGACGGCGCGGCGTGCGTCGCGGGTGGGGAGCAGCGCGAGGGCGTGTTCGTGGACGGCGATGTCGTCGGGGGCGGAATCGCCGTATGTCAGTGCGTGATTCGCGTCCGGGCTGTTGAGAACCGCGTTACGCATGGCGACTTCGAGGTAGTCGCGCCATTCGCTGATGCCCGGTGTCTCCGAATCGGGAAGCAGCGGGCCGTGATACAGGCGAACGGCCGTGTCCAGGTCGCCTCGCTCGATGGCGCGCAGCACGTCGACGGCGTCGCAGGACAGGGGAGTGGTGAAGCGGTAGACGCGACTGGTGATGTCGCCGCCGGTGGCGCGGCGCAGGTACGACATCTCGGATTTGAGAGTGCTCGCGCCGACCGCACGATCACCGTAGACGGCGTAGTGCAGGCGTTCGTGGCTGTAGCCGTCGTCGTCGAGGGCGAGCAGGGTCAGGATCTCGAGATGGCGTGGCCGCAACCGGATCTGCTGACCGTCACGCATCAACCGGCCGGTGCCGAGGCAGGTCAGCCGCATTCCGGCGGGCGCGGGCACGGCGGCGTGCAACTTCGATTCGATGGCGCTGGTCATGGTGCGCACGGTGGCCATGGCCAGCGGATGTGAGCGTTTCCAGGTCGTCGACAGGTCGAGCACGCCGAGCAGGGTCCCGTCGGCGGCGCGGATCGGCGCGCAATAACAGACCCAGCCGTGCAGGGCCGCGACAAGATGCTCGGCCGAGAACACCGTGTGCGGTTGGTCGGTGCGCAACGCCAATGACAGGGCGTTGGTCCCCATGTGCGCCTCGTCCCATCGGCCACCCGGCGCGAAGTTCACCTGCTCGGCGCGCCTGCGCATCACGGGTCCGCCATATGTCCACAGAATCGTCCCCGAAGCATCGGTGACCGCCGCGACGTAGCCCGCGTCGTCGGCGACGCTGTGCAACTGCTCTTTCAGCTCGGTCACCGGCCCTCGCAACGGCGACTCCGCCCACCGTGGCCCGATATCGGTCTCACTGACCGGCGCGTGATCCCGCCCAGGATCCACGGTCCGCAACGACCGCGACCAGGACTGCGCCACCTCGGACCGCACCCCTGCCCCCGAAACCCCCACCCCGCCCGGCACCCACATCGCCCACTCCCGCTCCAGCGCAGCCCGCTGCGCGGAAAGCGTGAGCTGCACCATCTCGGTTCTTCCTACTAGACGAACTGGGCGAGGATTCCACATTTCATCATGCCCCAGCGCCACCCGCTGAGCAGCGGTTTCGTCAGGCCGAACTACCCGATAAACCTGGAGACGCCCGACTCGGCGAGACGGCGACGTACCCTGTCTCCGTGGAGCCACCAGGTCGCCTTGGGCGAAGTGCCGCCGAACTGGTCGCCCGCCATCGAACGTTGCCGCGGGTGGACGGCGCGACGATGTGCCGGGACGCGGATGAGTTCTTCGGTTCGGAGGATCGGATCGGCGAAGACTCACCGGTCGAGCGGTGACCAGGTGAGCACATTCATACTGATCCCCGGAGCGGGGTGCGCGGCGGGTTACTGGGGGCCGGTGGCCGACGAGTTGCGCGGGCTCGGCCATGACGCGGTGCCCGTGTCGTTGCCGAGCGAGGACGACAGCGCCGGGTTGGCGGAATACGCCGACGCGGTGGTCGAGGCGATCGGCGCGCGCCGGGATGTTGTTGTGGTGGCGCACTCGTTCGGCGGGTTCACCGCACCGCTGGTGTGCGATCGAGTGCCTGTGGAGCGAATGGTGTTGGTATCGGCGATGATTCCGGCGCCTGGCGAGGCGCCAGGCGATTGGTGGGCCAACACCGGACACGCGACCTCGGGTGATGACGACGTGTTCTACAACCAGCTCACCCCCGAGCAGCGGGCCGAGGCGGAGAAATACGAGCGCGGCCAGTCCGATACGCCGATGACGTCCCCATGGCCGCTGGCGTTTTGGCCCGAGGTGCCGACCCGGTTCATCTTGCTGCGCGACGACCGATTCCTCCCAGCCGATTTCATGCGCGAACTCGTAGCCTCCCGGCTGGGGATCGAGCCGGTCGAAATGGACGGCGGGCACATGGTCATGGTGTCCAGTCCCGCGGAACTGGCGCGTCTGCTGCTCTGATAGCGCAGCCGAGCTGCTCATCCGGGCCGGACGGCCCCGGCACCCAGGTCGAAGTGGATGCCGGCCTGCAGCATCGTGGTGGCGGGCAGGCCGATCATGGCGCGGAAGGATTCGCTGAAATGGGAGGGGGTGGCGAAGCCGGCGTCGATGGCGGAGCGGGTGAGGTCGTGGCCGTTGACGGCGTTGGTGATCGCGGTGACCATGCGGTTCCAGCGTTGATAGCCGCGGAACGTGGTGCCGCAGTGCTGGGTGAACAGGTGCAGGAAATGGCCGGTGGACAGGCCGAGGTTCGCGGCGATCTGGTCGGCGCGCAGCGTGTTGGCGGGCTGGTCGCGGATCGCGGCGGCGAGCCTGGCGATGCGTGCGTCCGTGTCGAGGGTCGGGCCCGCGACGGCGCGGTTGTAGAGCAGATCCGGGTCGACGCCGGGTTGGCCACACAGCTCGACGAGTTCGCGCTCGCGGCGGTGACTGAGACCGAAAGTAGCTGCCGCGGAAGTCATCTCGTCGGCGATCATGGTCGCGGGCGCACTCGACGGGTCGATGAACAACACCAGGATCCACCCCTGCGTGGCAACGACGCGGTGGGCGGTGCGGGCAGGCGCGAAGGAACTGCCCGTGCGAATCAGACCGCGGGTGGTGTGCACGATCAGCGGTCCGTCCAGGCCCACGGTGAGCATCGCGACCGGCGGTGAGTGCGTATCGGGCCGCAGATCCGGCCCGATGTACCCGATGTGGCCCGGCCGTGCCCACGCGGTCGGTATCCGCGCGGAACCGCGGATCTTCGAACGGGTATCGACGCTCACCCGTACCAGGGTATCGACGTGTCGCCGGGGACGCCGCGACCCGGGGATTCGGGTCGGCGTCGCTGTGGTGGTCATCGGCGATCGGCGGCCTCGGGCAGGCGGGGGACCGAGGCGACGAGTTGGCGGGTGTATTCGTGCTGGGGTGAGCGCAGGACGGAATCCGCTTCGCCGGATTCGACGACCCTGCCGTCTTTCATGACGAGGACGCGGTCGGCGAGGTGGTGCACGACGCCGAGGTCGTGGGAGATGAGCAGCAGGGCGGTGCCGAACTCGGATTGGAGTTCGGCGAGTAGGTCGAGGATCTGGGCTTGGACGGAGACGTCGAGGGCGGACAGCGGCTCGTCGGCGACCAGGAGGGCGGGGTTGGGGGCGAGGGCGCGGGCGATGGCTACGCGTTGGCGTTGGCCGCCGGAGAGGGTGCGGGGGTGGGGGGGGAGCAGGTCGCGGGCGAGACCGACCGCGTCGAGGATCTCGCGGACGCGCTGGGTGCGGGCTTTGCCACGCAGATCGACGGTGTCGAGACTTTCGCCGATGACGCGCTCCACGGTGTAGCGGGGGTCGAACGAGCTCAGTGGGTCCTGGGCGATCAGTTGCGCCGCGCCACGCAGCGGCCGTAATGCCTTGTCGGAGAGCTCACTCCACGGTTCGCCGTCGACGACCACCCGTCCGGACGACGGTGTGATGAGCCGCAGCGCGAGGCGGGCCGTGGTGGTCTTGCCCGAACCCGATTCGCCGACGATGCCCAGAGTTTCGCCGCCGAACAGGTCGAAGTCGACATTGTCGACCACGGTGCGGGCGGCCGATCCGGAGCCGTAGGTCTTGCGCAGGTTGCGGACCGAGAGCACGACCCGGGTGTTGTCGACCGAGCGCGGCGGCAATGGCTCGCGCAACCCGGGTTCCTCTGTGTGCCCGCTGGTTCGGCTTGCCGTCGATGCGGCGCGAACCGGCTCCGATTCCGGCGTTGCGGTGGCAGTCGGGTTCTTCGGCCGTGGCGATTCGGTGGCGCCTGCGACCTTCGGCGGTGGCGAGGTGGGGTGGGGCAGCGGTAGCTCGGCGGGCTGGCCGGAAACCGCCAGCTTCGAACCGCGCGAGGCGGCGGAGGGCACGGCCGCCAGCAGCTTCTTCGTGTACGGATGCTCCGGACGGGTCAGTACGTCGTGTGTGCTGCCTTCCTCGACGACCTCCCCCTCCCGCATGACCAGCACTCGGTCGGCCACCTCGGCAACCACTGCCAAGTCGTGGCTGATCAGGAGCAGTGCCGTGCCTTCGGCTTTGCGCGCACGGAGCAGCTCGAGGATCTGTTGCTGGACAGTCACATCGAGCGCTGTGGTCGGCTCGTCGGCGATGATGAGTCGTGGATCGCCTGCGAGCGCTGTCGCGATCAGCACGCGCTGGCGGAGTCCGCCGGACAGCTCGTGGGGATATTGGCGCAGCCGCAGTTCGGGTTCGGGGACACCGACATCGGTGAGCAGTCGCACGCTACGGGCGGTGAGTGCCTGCCCGCGCAGGTCGGTCAGCGCGCGTTGAGCTTCGGCGAGTTGGCTACCGATCGAGTACAGCGGATCGAGGGAGACCAACGCGTCCTGGAGTACGAATCCGATGTCGCTGCCGCGGATTCGCCGCCACTGCCGATCGCGATGATTGCGCGCGTCCTGCCCGAAGAGTTCGAGACGGTCGGCCCGCACGCCTGCGCCCGGACCGGCCAGGCCGACCAGCGCGCGCGCCGTCACCGATTTGCCCGACCCGGATTCACCGACGAGGGCGACGGCCTCGCCCGGCTC
>NZ_JBHWZY010000491.1:0-5265 GCF_042727815.1 Nocardia sp. NPDC060220 | reverse complement strand
GCCTCCGGCAGCGTGCGCACGGCGGGGTCGGCGTATTCGAGGTCGAACCCGCAGGCCAGCTCGCGGGCCAGGCCGCGCACCGAGAAGCAGTAGCCACGATCGGGGGTGATGTTGAGTTCGATGAGCGCCGGGATGGGCGAACCCGCCGTCCTCGGCGAGATCACCGAGGAACAGTTCCACCGCTCCTTCTGGCTCAATGCGCGCGGCACCCTGTTCACGGTGCAGAAGGCGCTGCCGCTGATCAACGACAACGGCTCGATCTTCATGACCGGATCCAACGCCTCCCTCGGCGCCTTCCCCGGCTGGAGCCTCTACGCCGGAAGCAAAGCCGTCCAACAGGCTTGGGCCCGCGTCTGGCTGAACGAATTGCGTGACCGCAAGATCCGGGTCAACGTCCTGACCCCGGGCCAGGTCGCCACCGCCAAACAAGAAGAATTGTTCGACGAGGCCACCAGGGCCGAATTCGAGTCGCTCATCCCCCGCGGGAAAATGGGCCGCCCAGAAGAAATCGCCACCGTCGCACTATTTCTCGCGTCCGACGACTCCAGCTATGTCAACGGTCTGGAACTGGTCTCCGACGGCGGCACCACCGCCATCTGAACCACACGGCAACGGGGTAGGCCACTGGGATTTCGCCCTCGGCGTCGGCGAGTTCACCGGCTGAGCCCCGGTCCGAGCAGTTCGATTCAGATCAGAGAAGGACGGACACATCCATGAGCAGCATCAGTTTCATCGGTCTGGGAACCATGGCCCACGCCATCGCCACTCGCGCGGT
Source organism: Nocardia sp. NPDC060220 (assembly GCF_042727815.1). Classification (NCBI taxonomy): domain Bacteria; kingdom Bacillati; phylum Actinomycetota; class Actinomycetes; order Mycobacteriales; family Nocardiaceae; genus Nocardia; species Nocardia sp. NPDC060220. The sequence continues at coordinate 4,490 of NZ_JBHWZY010000491.1, read as the reverse complement.
CGCCGGCGGCAACATTGTGGAGATCCTCGGCCGCGACTCGGCCAAGGCCGAGGGCTTGGCTGCCGCGCTAGGCGGCGGTGCCACGGCCGGGACATTCGGCACCGTCCCTGCCGGCGACATCGTCGTCCTCGCAGTGCCGTACACCAGCGCGGTATCGGTCGTCGCCCGGTATGGGGATGCACTGGCAGGCAAGGTCATCATCGACATCACCAATACCTTCAACGCCGACGCCACCGGGCTCGTCACTCCGGACGGTACGTCCGGTGCGCAAGAGATTGCCGAGGCCGCCCCCGCGAGCGCGCACGTCGTGAAGGCGTTCAACACCGTCTTCGGTCACATCATCGCCCAGGGCCGTCCGTTGGACGTGTTCTTCGCCGGAGATGACGCGCGGGCCAAGGCCGGCGTGTCGGCGTTCATCGAGAGCCTGGGACTGCGTCCCTTCGATGTCGGCGGACTCGAGATGGCGCGCTGGCTGGAAGGGGTCGGTCCACTGCTGATGGGCCTGGCCCGCCACGGCGTGGGGAGCTTCGACGTCGCCCTCAGCGTCGACATCGCCGACTGAGTGGGCGCGCACCGCCATTTCTTCCGCCGCATCACGCACAAGGAGCAATAACATGCGCGTTTTCGTCACTGGCGGGACCGGTCATTCCGGTTCGTACATCATCCCCGAACTCGTCACCGCCGGGCACGAGGTCACCGGCCTGGCTCGGTCGGACACGGCCGCGGCCGCCTTGTCCGCGCTCGGCGCGAAGGTACGTCGCGGCGACCTGGAGGATCTCGACGGGCTCAAAGACGCGGCCGCGGATTCCGAGGGCGTCATTCACGTCGCGCACCGGCAAGACCTGCTTCCCTCGGGCGGGCTCGACGCCGTGGCCGCCGCGGAACTCCCGATCATCCTCGCCTACGGCGAGGCACTCGCGGGAACCGGAAAGCCGCTGGTCGCGGCGGGGAGCATCGGCTCAGCCGGGAACCTGGGCCGGCCGGCCACCGAGGAGGACCCGGCCCTTCCGGGCGGCGAGGAGTACAAGGGCACCCTGCGGGTTCGCAACGTCGTGGAAACCGCCGTAATCGACCTCGCTGAGCAGGGAGTGCGGTCTTCGGTCGTGCGGTTTGCCAACATCGCGCACAGCACGACCGATCGTGGCGGGTTCCTCGTGCAGCTGATCGCGCTGGCGAAGGAGAAGGGTTTCGTCGGCTACCCCGGAGACGGCGCGAACCTGTGGAACGCCGTGCACGTCCGCGATATCGCCCCCGTGTTCCGCCTGGCTTTGGAGAAGGGGCCGGCCGGCAGATACTGGCACGCGGTAGGGGACGGGGCCATCCCACTCCGGGATATCGCCGAGGCCATCGGCAGCCGACTGGGCCTGCCTGTCGTGAGCATTCCCTCGGACGTGCTGATGGTGCCGGGATACTTCGGGTTCCTCGCGAACATAGTCACGCAGAGCTACCCGGCGTCCAACCTCATCACCCGCCGGACCCTCGGCTGGGAACCCACTCAGCCCGGCCTGCTCGCCGATTTGGACAACGGCCATTACTTCCCCGGGTAGGGAGCCTGATCACAAGGACTGCCACACGATCGGGTGGCAGTCCTTGTGATCAGTCGTGAGTTCGCTGTGGCGACGCGGACTTTCAACCCGCTGCGTCAGGGCATCCGTGGAAATCGAAATCTGTTGTGAAAGGACAGGAAAGACTGTTCCACCCGCCATTTTGCTCCAACCCGACCGACGTGAGCAGGGGTGCGTAACAAACGTCGCACCCCAGCGAGTGGTACCACCTCAACACCCCCGATGGCCGGAGCCGCGGCGTCGGGTGCCGTCTGGCGATGGTGCGCAGCTCGAAAGGGCGAGGTGAATGTTGTCCCCACCTTGATCAGACATTGTTGCGCCGTCAGACCGGCCACGGGCGCCCGGCGGCGTGCGCATGGTCGGAGGCTGAGGCGGGTCGGCTAGATGTCGGAAGCGTAGGTGCAGAAGTGATCCACGACTTCGACGAGAAGGGCGGGCCCTTCGCGCCGAAGACGGAACGGGGGCAGACCAGCGAAGACGGGCGAGTTCGCGGCGTTCCGTTGCTTCGCGCTCAACGGCACCGATCGCCGCAGCCCTGTCGTGCAGGATGCGGCGATCGGCGGTAACGTGCCGCTGGCGCAACCAGCACGCCCGACCCGAAACTTCGCTGTCGGTGCGAAGATCCGGCGGTCAATTACCCAACCAAGGTCGCCTGACGCGGCACTAGATGATTCCTAACCCGGCTGTCGAGTTGTACAGCAACCAGTCGTACCAGAGCTGATACCGCGCCTGTGGCGCCTTGGTCTCCAGCATTCGATCCGTGCTGTCCTTGCGGCCGGAGCTGACCCATACACTGTCGTACGAGCCGATGTGGGCAGTGACAGTGAGGGGCCGGAATACAGTGTCCCGCCATCCCGAGGAAATGTAGTCGATCAGCTCACCGAATACCCAGGCGGAAATGGTTCCGACGACCAGCCCGAACGGCCCTCCGATGGTCGTACCCACCTTGACCAGAGCGTCCTGAACCTGCTTCTTGATCTCCTTCGTGACCCGATCCAGAAATGTTTGCATAGCCTTACCATTGTCTCGTTCGACTAGCACGAGTGTCACGAGATAGGCCTTGGGGAAGGAATTTCCGCGCTCTGTGATATTGAAATTCGTGAAGGTTCGCGGGGGATTGTAGTGCTTGATTTCCTTATTGTTGAAACTCCCGAGTTTGATCGGCTTGATGGTTTTTGTGTCACCGCTTTCATCGACGGATGTGCCACCGAGCCACATGTCGTCTTCGCCGATGTGACCGCCGAACGGGCTGTTGGTCTCGTTGGCGCAGCGGATCTGGGTCACCCGCAGCAGGAGGCTATCCGACCGCGTCGCTCGAGCGGGTGCATGCTGGGGGATCATCCCGCGCAATGTGCCGAGGAACGCCGGATTTTGCAGTTTCGCGAGGTCCGCGGCGGAGAACTTCAGGTTGGGGATGGCGAAAGCGGAGCCTTGCGAGGCGATCGGAGTCCGTGTCTGCAGATCGACCCCGGCCAGTTCCCCGAGATGTGCCGTGCGGATCGCGGTGGTATTCACCCGCTGGATAGCGGCGACTCCGGCGGCGGCCCGCTTCTTTTCGGGCATGGTGTCGAACCAGCTCGCCAAAATATTTTCGGCGGAATCTCGTTGAGTGGGCAGCGGGAACCGTGCTGCGTCGGCAGCGTGTGCGGCGACTTTATCTGCCGCCAGTTCGAGCTGGCGAACCACGCGCTCGCCAATTTTGCGCAGTTTCGGATCGATGATATCGCCGAGCTGCGAATCGATGCTGTTGATGGCCATGTCGATTTCCTTTCGTGTTTCATCACTTCGATGAGAACTCGACACTATGTATGAATTCTTTGGCGCACTTCGGTGCTGACACCGAAAAGGGCACCGTGGTAGCCCGGATGCGGTCGGCGCGTTCGCGACACATGCTGCTGTGGATGCGATGAACGGCTGCAGTCAGTAGCCCGTGGGTAGATCGAAGGAAGTGCTCCGGATGTGCGGAATCAACGACAACTCGAGGTCGACGGTGGAGCGCGAGCGCACGGCCGTCATCGATGCGGTCGGCTATCTGCGGCCGCGGATAGCCGCCGCGCACGATCCGCGCGTCGTGTGGTGGCCGAGCTCGATGGCCGAGGAACGGGAGACGCGCCTCACGATCGGACTGATCGAAGGCGGCTTCGATCAGTCGGTTGCCGACCTGGACGGCGCCGGCATCACCGTCCGCTGGTTCGGTGGCGGACGGACCGCCCCACTGTGGTTCCGCGAACACGGGGCCTTCTCCGCATCGCTGTTGGTCGGACAGGGCATATTTCGACTGCGCGGAACCGTGCCACGTGCGCGCCTGAACGTTGCCTGCACCGCGTCAGCGGACGGCGTCATCCGGCCCGATGATGTCGCCACCGCGATTCGATGGCTGACGTCTTCGGGTGCAGACGTGATCGTGATTCCGCTGGGCCAGCCCGACGCTCATGCCGGACTGACCGCCGCGCTGCGGGCAGCGACGCACGCCGGGATCGCCGTGATCGCGGCAGCGGGCAACTCGGCAGCAGGGCCGATCCTCTTCCCGGCGAGTGACCCACGATGCCTGGCAGTCGGGGCATGCACTGCGACTGGTGTGCTGCGACCTGGTTGTGTGAGCGAACCGCGGGTGGACCTGTTCGTGCGCGGCGACCGGGTCCGTGCACCTGTCCGCGGACGGTTGCTGCGAACCCGCAGCGGGACCTCGGTCGCGTGTGTACTCGCCGGAGGGCTCGCGACTACTTTGATGACCGAATACGGTCGGACTGCTGCGATCGAGTACTTGGCGCGGCGGCGGAAATCAGTCAGGGATTGAAGTGGCCGAGGCGGGTGCGTAACAAGCGCCGCATCGAGCAGGCCGAAACCGGCGTGTGAAGGCGTCGTTCCCGGATCAGATGTGGGCGTGGACTTCAGGTCGTTGTCACCATCGATGGGCGGCAGGTG
>NZ_JBHWZY010000490.1:0-5265 GCF_042727815.1 Nocardia sp. NPDC060220 | reverse complement strand
GCGATGGGAAGGCTTGCACCTCGACGGCCTGCCGATAGCCCGTTGATGATGGGATTTTCCGGCCCGGTGAGGCAGGTTGCACCGCCGCCGCGCGAATCGTGTGCACCTTCGTCGTAGCGGATCGGGCCTCGCTCGCTCGACACTGAGAGAACCACCGAATTCAATCGCGGGAGTAATCCACCCGCCATACAAGAAAAGGAATTCCGTATTTGAATGAATTCCGCGACATAGCGCACCGCGGCTGGATCTGACGCCGCGAATATATCAATGATGCCAATTCGGCAACCAGGCTCATTCCGACTCGTCCCGTGTAGGAGGTGGAGTAGATTCGAACCGTCGCCGCTATCGCACGGGAGCAGCTCATGAGTGATCGGGAAGCCGATTGGCCAGCCCTGTCAGACGCCGCGAAGGACTTGTTCCGCTCGGTGGCGACGGCGCTGCTGCCGCATGCCGAGTCCATCCTCGACGAACTCGCGACGGTTCAGTTCCAGGCGACTGTCGACCCGGGTGCCAGTCTGGGCTCCCCGCTGTCGGAAATCGACCGCCGGTTGACTCGCACGAATGTCGAGCAGTGGCTCGCGTCGAACATCCACGCACCGGGGCGACCGGTGCCCGTCGTCGACGTGGTGGAGTACGCGCAGTACGCCCGCGACCTCGCGATGCGCGGCATCTTCGTGAACGAGAGCCGTGCCTGGCGCGCCGCTCAGCGCTCGATCTGGACATGGTGGGTCAATGCCTGCTTCCAATCCGGTGCCGAGCCGCAGATACTGCGCGAGGTGATCGACTTGTCCGCGACTTCGCTCACCGCGTTCGTCGACGACTCGATGGCTCAGTTCGAGGAACATCTCGAGGCGATTCGGGAAGACCTGAGCGCGGCCACGCAGCTCAGGCGCCAGTCGACAGTGCAACTGCTCCTCGAAGGTGCGCCGATCCCGCGCGACCGTGCCGAAAACCAGCTCGGGTACCCGCTTACCGATGTCCACGTGGCGGCCATCGTCTGGGTCGGCTCCGTCGACACCGCCGCGCAAGCCACCAAAGCCGCCGAACAGATCGTCCGCGCGACGCAGACCCCTTACCGCCTGTCGATCGACGCCGGACTTACCACCATCTGGCTGTGGATGCCCACCGCCACAGCCCCCGATATCGCCCAGATCGCCGATCTCCTCGCCCCGACGCCGGCAGCGCGAGTGGCATTCGGGCGGCCCGGTGCCGACATCACGGGTTTTCGCCGCAGCCACCTCGACGCGGCCGCCGCCAAGCGCCTCGTGGAACGTCTCGGATCGAATCGACGGGTCGTCCGATTCCAGGACGTACACCTGGCGTCGCTGATCTCCACCGATCCCGCCGAGGCCGAACTGTTCATCTCCGACACGCTCGGCGATTTGGCCGGCGCGGATCGGTTGATTCGCGACACAGTCCGCACCTTCATTCATGAACGGTTCAACAGCTCGCGCACCGCCGACCGAATGTTCGCACACCGCAACACGATCGACCGCCGCCTTACCCGCGCAAGCGAGTTGCTGCCCATGTCGCTCAACGAGAACGCGACAGCGATCGATGCGGCGCTCTCCCTGATCGCGCTCCGGGACGACTAACAGCGCACGAAGCTGCCCACGCCCGTCACGCCAACGGGGAGCTATGCCTTCTGCTGGCGAAAGAATCGGACTTCTACGACCATTTTGCAGCAGTTTGCACTGTCACTCGACAGTATCCGCGCGCCACGACAATGGCGCACATCACACCCGCAAGACGATTATCGAATGAACAACCACTCCACGATCACGTAGTGAAGGAGCCAGCACAGTGGCTACTGCAAAACCTCAACAGCACGAGGTGGTAGATATCGCGATCATCGGCGCTGGAGTCTCCGGACTCGGCGCCGCATATTACTTCAGCCGCGCATTTCCGACGAAGCGGATCGTGGTGCTGGAAGGACGCGATGATATCGGTGGAACCTGGGATCTGTTCAAATACCCGGGAATTCGGTCGGACTCCGATCTGCACACATATGGCTGGGATTTCAAGCCGTGGCGTCGTCGCGAAGCGATCGCCGAAGGGCATCTGATTCGGGAGTACATGCATGAGGCCGTCGACGAGTTCGGTCTCGCCTCGATGCTGCGGCTCGGGCACAAGGTCACCGGCGCCTCCTGGTCGAGCGACGACGCGCGGTGGACGCTCGACGTCACCCAGCGCGACGCCGAGGGCAAAGAGACTACGACCGCCATCACCACACGGTGGGTGTTCGGCGGCACGGGCTACTACAACTACGAGGAGGGCTACACCCCGGATATTCCTGGTCTCACGGACTTCGGCGGCGACATCCTCCATCCGCAGAAATGGCCCGAGCACTACGACTCCGCAGGCAAGCGTGTGGTGGTAGTCGGGAGCGGCGCCACCGCGATCACGATGATTCCGGCCATGGCTTACGGCCCCAACCCACCGGCGCATATCACCATGCTCCAGCGCACACCGACGTACATCGTCTCATTGCCGAAGGTGGACAAGAATGCGCTGCGCTTGACCGCGTTGCTCGGTATCGAGCGAGGCTATTGGGCGACTCGCGAAAAGAACATGTGGCGTGACTATTTCACGGTCAAGTTCATGGAGCGGTTCCCGAATGCTGCTCGTAAGTTGATCCGTTCCCTGAACGTCAAGGACCTGCCGAAAGGCTTCGACGTCGACACGCACTTCAACCCGCCGTACGCGCCGTGGGATCAACGGATGTGCCAGTCACCCGACGGTGATTTCTTCGAATCCATCCGGGACGGCTACACGTCGGTCGTCACCGACAAGATCACACGTGTCACCCGTACCGGAATCCTGCTCGCCAGCGGCGTCGAACTCGACGCGGACGTCATCGTCACCGCCACGGGCCTGAACCTGCAGATGTTCGGCGGTATCTCGCACACGGTCGACGGGCGACGGATCGATGTGGCCGACACTGTGACCTATCGCGGCATGCTCACCTCCGAGCTGCCGAACTGGGCAATCTCGTTCGGCTACACCAAGTCCGCGTCGTGGACGATGAAGGTCGGTATGACCTCGGCCTACATCATCGAACTGATCAAGATCATGGAGGCAAACGGCTTCGACTCGGTGGTCCCCGTGCCCGATCCGCACATGCCCACCGAGCCACTCCTGGACTTGAACTCCGGCTACGCGAACCGTGGAAAACACCTACTGCCGCAGCAGGGACCGGAACTGCCGTGGCGGATGCTGACCCACGTTCCCGCCGACCGCAAGCTGCTCGCCGACCGGCCGACCATCGACGGCAACCTCCGCTTCGCACGCGCACAGGCAGTCCGTCCCCCGGTGCAGAGCAACGGTGCACAGCCGGCGAAAAAGTCTGCTGCAAAGACAGGAGTGGCGTGAGATGACCGCGCACGAACTGACAACATCGCAAAAACTCATCCGTAGTCTCGCAATCCTGCTCGGCAAAACTCCCCCCGCTTTGCTGAACTTGGTCGCGGGCGCGCCGACCAACAGGGCCGGTGCACGCATGGCACCCGAGATCGCACTGCTGATGACGGCGACCGCCGCCGGACCCGACTACAGCGACCACGATCCGGCCCGAGCACGCGCCATGACCGACGCCGATACCGCCACCTTCGCCGAGAAGTGCCCGCCGCTGCACCTGGTGGAGGAACTCGAGCTGTCTGGCGGGCTCACGGCCACTCGCTACCGTGCGTCGGCGACGTCGACAGGCCTGCTCGTGTATTTCCACGGCGGTGGGTTCGTGCTGGGCAGCCGAGCTTCCTACGATGCGCCCGCTCGCCTCCTCGCGATTCACAGCGGCTTGGACGTGCTCTCGGTCGAGTACCGGTTGGCACCGGAACACCCGTTCCCCGCCCCTATCGAGGATGCTCTCGTCGCATGGGACTTCGCAGTCGAGCGGGCACCTGGATGGGATATCGACCCGACGTGCATCGCGGTGGGAGGCGATAGCGCGGGAGCCAACATCGCGACAGTGCTGGCCCAGCAATTGCGCGGCCGAGCAGTGCGACCGGCGGTGCAAGCGCTGCTGTACCCGGCGACCGATTTCTCCACGTCGTATGAATCCCACACTGAGTTCGCCGATTCACCCGCGCTGTCGGCCAAGCAGATCGCATGGTTCCGCGACAACTACATCCCAGCCGGCATCGATCGCGCTGACCCACGCCTTTCGCCGATGCGGGCCGACGATCTGTCCGGCCTGCCGCCCGCGGTGATCGCGGTGGCCGGCTTCGATCCTCTTCGCGACGAGGCCACCGCGTATGCCAACCGGCTCGCCGATGAAGGTGTGCCCACTCGCCTCCTGCGCGAGGAACGGTTGGTGCACGGATATGTCTCCTTCACCGCGATCAGCCCAACCAGCCGCGAGGCCACCGTGCGGTTCGCCGAAACGATCGCCGACGTGATGGAAGCGATTCAGGTCGGCTGACGCACTGGCCAGCCGAGCCGATTCCGCCTGGAACCATTTGCGAAACCCGAGGAATGTGATGCCCACCCCATGCCCCGACGCAACCTGGAGTTCATGCTCTCCGAGCACACAGAAGCCGAGCCGCTAATTTCAGGAACGGAGCGAATCCATGATGATTCACCGTTGTCGCGCCTGTAGCAGACTTTTCGCACCATCTACTACCAAATGCACCTCGTGTCGGTCAGCGCACCAGGATCTCATACCGTCGTCCGGTCTCGGTTCACTTGTGTCCTGGCGGCTGACACATCGCAGGTCGCAAGTCGCCCCCGCCGAGATGGTGCCGTTTACGATCGCCATCGTGGAACTGGACGAGGGTCCGTGGGTCTTTGCGACAATCGAAGGCGACGTTCCCCCGCCTGTCAGATCTTCAGTACGTGTTCGATTCCGGCCGCGACCGCCGATAGAGAAGCTACCTGTCTTTGCGGCCCATTCCGCAGGTGAAGAGCGTCGCTACGGTCAGGCGTGGATTCGGACCGCGCTTCGCCAGTGCGAGAGACTCGGACACGCCGACGGAGTCGATTCGGCCACGAAATCGGCCCTCGGATTCGCCATCCGCTGGGCTCCGCTCGGAGGTGCCACCGCAAGAGAACTGCTGGTGGCCTTCGGCATGACCCGCCGACGATTCCTGCAGACGATAGCCGAGGCCCTTCGGCCACGTGGGACCGACAGTCTCGAAGTCCGCACGCTGAAGCGCCAGTTGCAGGATTCGCTGGTTCGGGCCTGGTGCGGGCGTCCGACGGCGCCTTCCATTCCGCAGTTGCCATAGGCGGCGGATGTCAGCAGCTGGGTTATGCAGACCTGTGAGC
>NZ_JBHWZY010000489.1:0-5265 GCF_042727815.1 Nocardia sp. NPDC060220 | reverse complement strand
TGCTCGCCACCCTCGATCGCGAACGCGCAGTCGTCGCCGCGGCGGGCAATCGCGTAACCGTTGACCACCTGCTTGCCGGATTCGAATCCGTTCAGCGCGGCACCGATCTCGACGGCCATGCGCGCGCCACCAGAGGTGCCGTCACATCCCCAACTCGACGTCGCCTGCCAGCGCCAGGACGAGACATCCGGCGAGGCCTTCGCGGCGACCTCGGTGGGCAGGGTCTTTCCGAGTGCCTGCGGCACCCAGGTGCACGCATCGGTGCCACGCAGCTTGTCCAGGCCGGGAAGAGTCGCGGTCGGTATCGCCTGTGGCGTGTCCTGAGGCGTTGTCTCGGACCCGTTGCCGCGCAGGACAACCGCTGTGATCGCTCCTGCGATCACCACCGCGGTCGCCGCGACAATTCCCAGCCGAAGTGCGGTCCGGCGCTTCTCGGCAGGCACCGGGACGGGTGGCGGTGCGGTCGGCGTGTACGCCGGAATGATCTGCGTCGCTTCGGGGTCCGAGGTCAGCGCGACCAGTTTCTGTGTCTGGGCGGCGATTTCGGCATGGACAGGCGCGGGCCACGGGTGCGCCTGAACGGGCAGGACCCCCAGGTAGTCCAGGATCTGAGCGGGTGTCGGTCTGGCCCTCGGGTCCTTGCGCAGACAACCCGCGATCAGATCGCGCAGCGGCGCGGGGACATCGTCGAGTTGCGGCTCGCTGTGGACGATGTTGAACAGTGTGTAGGGAGCGGAGGACGCCGCGAACGGTGCCGTTCCCGTCGCGGCCATGCACAGCAGCGAGCCGAGGGAGAAGACATCGCTCGCGGAGGTGATCGGTTCGCTGTTCGCCTGTTCCGGTGACATGTACGCGGGCGAGCCGACCACGGCACCCACTTCGGTGAGCGCGGCGCCGGTGCCGACCGCCTGCGCGATGCCGAAGTCGATCACGCGCGGTCCGTCGGCGGCCAGAATCACGTTGGCGGGTTTGAGATCTCGATGCACCAGGCCGGTGCTGTGGATCGAGTGCAGCGCGGAGGCCATGCCGGAAGCCAGGGTGCGCAACGCGGGGACCGGCAGTGGGCCCAGCTCGCGCACCGCTTTGTCCAGCCCCACCCCTGCGATGAAGACCGAAGCGAGCCACGGTGTTTCGCCGGTGGTCTCGAAATCGACCACCGCCGCCGTGAATGCCCCCGACACCCGGGCGGAGATGGCGACTTCACGCTCGAACCGCGCCCGGAACTCACGATCGTCGAGCAGATGCGAATGAATCTGCTTGATCGCGACGAAGCGCCCGTCGGGGCCCGTCGCCAGGACGACCCGGCCCATTCCGCCCGCACCGAGCACACCGCGCACCCGATAGCGTCCGATCATCGGCGAGTCACTCGTCGACAGCGCCTCGATCAATTCGGTACTCCCCCAACTCGCTCTCCGCCGCACCCGGCGAAACGGCCGAGATCCCAGCCGCAGTCGCCTGAAACCTAGCATTTCGGCGTCTGGGTCAGCGACTGCTCCGGCTCGCCACCACCACCGCCGCCAGCACGATCGCACAGCTCACAACGGTGGTGAGCGACAGTCTCGCGTCGGCGGCGTCGAGCACCATCGCCGCGACCAGCTGGCCGGCCACCGAGGTGAGGCCGAGCAGCAGGACGCCGATCAGGCCGACCGTCACGGCGGCCAGGGCGATGAACGCGACGCCGATCAAGCCGCCGGTGTAGAGCCAGAGATCGGTGGGGAATTCGGTGGGCAGGCCCGTGGTGGCCAGGGTGTACAGGTCGAGCAGGAGCAGCGCGGTCAGGCCCACGCCGAAGTTGAGCAGGGTGGCGGTGAAGGGGCCGCCGGTGGCGCCGACCCGGCCGTTGACCGCCTGTTGCCAGGCCAGACCGATGCCCGCGAGGGCGGGCAGGACGATGAGCAGGGCTGGGATATCCGGGACGCCGGTGGTGACGGTGGCCGGGGCGGAACTGCCGCCTGCCGAGAGCACGACCCCGGTGATACCGAGGGCGGCCGCGACGAGGCGCCACGCGGTGATCGGGGTTCGGCCGTTCGGGGCGAGGCCGAGCCGGTCGACCACGAGGCTGCTCAGGAGCTGGCCCGCGACCACCGCGACAGTGAATGCGGTGACGCCGATCGCCGCGATGGTGAGTCCCTGTGCCGCTACGAAGAACGCGCCGCACAATCCGCCGAGCAACTGCCAGGGCGCCAACCTGCCCTCCGATACCGCCACACGCACCTTGGTGACGCCCGCGCGCAGCGCCGGGCTGACAGCGAAGGCGATCAGCAGAGCGACGAGCCCGGTGCCGAAGCTGATGGTGGCCGCCGCGATCCCGTCGGCCAGCCGCGCACCCAGCGCACCGTTGATCCGCCCCTGTACCGCGACTCCCGCCCCGATAGCGAACCCGAACACGAGCCCAGCGGTCTTGCGCCTCCCAGCGAAGCTCGCTCGTCCGGGACCTCGACGGTTGGCGGTCGGCGTCACGTATGGGCGTCCTTGGTGCGAGGTGGGTGCTACCCGGAGTCTCCCCCTTGCTCAGGGGTTGCGTTCTCAGTCCTACCACGCTCGGTGCCGTGACGCGGCGGCAGCCAGGTCGGCGTCAACGCGGCGGCGACCAGCAACACCGATCCGAGCAGCGCGATAGTCGTCGACATCGCGAGCCACTGCGTCGCGGCCGCGACGAACGCGAACACACCCAGCGCGACGATCTCGGAGAGCAGCCCGGACACCGAGGTGACGGTGGCCCTGGCCGGGCCCTCGATCGCATCCTGAAGCCGCGCGCCCGCGATGACCTCGGCGTTGAAGTCGATGCCGTAGGCGATGCCGATGCCGACGAATCCCACCCAGACCAGTGCGGGGCCTGCCGCCACCCCGACCGCCAACGCGCCCGCGATGAACAGGATTCCGGCGACGAACAGCGCGATGGCCAACGTGCGAGACGACACGACCTCGGTGCGGCCCGCCAGCAGCGAACCGATCAGCGAACCCGCGACGGTGACGCCGACCAGCAGCGCCGACGTACTGGTCGACGCGCCGCCGGACACCGCGAGCAAGCCGAAGTACTCATCGAAGGCGGTGACGCCGTACAGCAGCGCGCCGAGCAGCACGCCTCGACGCACCCGGCGGACGTGCAGTGCTTCGGCGAGACCCGTTTTGAGCATGGCGAGATAGCGCGACGAGGTGGAACCGGGCGAACTCGACTGTGGCGCCACCGCTCCCGGTTTGACGTGCGGGCCCACCGGTCCGGGTGCGGGCTCGTCCTCGAGATCGTCGACAGCGGTGGCGGAGATGGCGACGGGCGCGCTGGGCAGAGCCAGCGCGGTCAGCGTGTGCAGGAGGCCGACACCGACGCTGACCCAGCCGACCAGCGCATAGCCGCCGATGGCGAAGAGTGGAGCGGCGGCGATGATCGCCACGAGCACGGTGCTCTCCTGCGCACCGCGCGTCCACCCCATGATTCGCGGGTAGGTGGACGGTGCACCGCGCGCGACCAGATCGTCGTAGATCAGCGCCTCGAAGGTTCCCGATTCCAGTGCGCTCGCGATCCCCCAGACGAGGAAGCCGAGCGCGAAGCCGGCGAACGACGGCACCAGCATCCAGAGGGTGAAACACGCGGCCTGCAACACACAGCTCAGGACGAGCAGGCGACGACGCGGCACCGTGTCGGCCCACGCGCCGGATGGCACCTCGAGCAGGAACGCCGTCACCGACCAGATCGCCAACAGCAGCGAGATCTGCGCGGTACTCAGCCCGTGATCGGCGAAGAGAACGCCGTAGAGGGCATAGATCGGTAGCAGGTCGCGGGTGCCCTTGAACAGGACCGCGCGCACCGTGAGGTCGCCGACGCCGGTCGGCTCACGCCTCAACCAGGCCACCGCGTGCCGGAGCGGGAAAGATCAACAGCCGTAGACGAGCATCCGCATGGGTTCTATCGTTCGCGCCGCGACCGGCCGGGTCAAGCGATTATCCGAGCGGGATCCAGCCGTTGGCGGCAAGGGAATCGTCCTCGTCGGTGGCGCTCACCAGCGGACGGCCGTCGTTGAGATCGTTGATGAGCTCCGAGACCGGGTGCGAGTCGCTGTAGTGGTAGCCCTGGGCCAGGGCGAAGCCGAGTTCGGTGAGGACGGCGGCCTGGTATTCGGTCTCCACGCCCTCGGCGATGACCTGCAGGTCGAGCGATTTGCTCAGCGCGGCGATGACGCTGAGCAACGGAGGGGCGGGGGAATCGGAGCGGATGGCGGCGACGAAGGACTGGTCGACCTTGAGGATGTCGCTGGGGATGGTGGCCAGGCGGCTCAGCGAGGAGTAACCGGTGCCGAAATCGTCGATGGCGATGCGCACGCCACGGTCGCGCAGGGTGTGCAGGTTGGTGATCGCGGTCTGGGATTCGGCGGCGAGTTCGCTCTCGGTCACCTCGAGGACGAGCTGGTCGGCGGGCCAGCCGGTATCGGACAGGATGGTCGCGACCCGCTCGGCGTATTCGGTCTCGGCCAGTTCGAGGCCGGAGACGTTCACGTTGAGGGTGAGGTTCAGCGACGCGAAGCTCTCCTGCAGGCGGGCGGCGTCGGCGCAGGCGCGGCGCAGGACCAGCTCGTCCAGGTCGGAGATGAGGTCGTATTCCTCGGCGACACGGATCAGGCCCTCGGTGGTGACCTCGGGCTGCGCGCTCGACGACCAGCGCAGCAGCGCCTCGACGCCGACCGCCTGGCCGCCGTCCTCGGTGAGGCTGACGATCGGCTGGTAGTGCACGTCGAGCGCACCGCGGTCGATGGCCTCGCGCAGTTCCACCGCCAGTGGGAGCTGACGCGACGATTCCAGCACCGTGCGGTTGCGGCCCGCCTGCTTGGCCCGGTACAGGCCCACGTCGGCACGGCTGACCAGCAGCGAACCGGACTCGCCCGGCTGCCAGGAGGTGACACCGGCCGAGCAGCCCATGGTCACCGCGGCCCGCAGTTGTTCGGTGAGCAGGATCGCGGCCTGCTCGGTGGTCCCGGGCAACAGCAGCGCGAACACGTCGCCGCCGAAGCGGGCCAGCACCTGACCGGGTGCGAGCAGGTCGAGCCAGGTATCGGCGACCCGCTGCAGGACGGCGTCGCCCGCGCGGTGGCCGAGGTGATCGTTGATCTTCTGGAATCGGTCGAGGTCGACCAGCACCAGGGCCATGCCCTGACCGCCGCGACCGGCCGCGTCGATCGCCGGGTTGAGCTGCTTCTCGAAACCGCGCCGGTTGAGCAGGCCGGTGAGCACGTCGATATCGGCTTCCGACGCCATCCTGGTGAGGATGCCGAC
>NZ_JBHWZY010000488.1:0-5268 GCF_042727815.1 Nocardia sp. NPDC060220 | reverse complement strand
GTGGAATCTTTCTGATCGTTTCCGCCGTCCGATCGAGACGCACTGATCAGGCCACCACCGAATCATCGGCAGACGTCCTCACCGCCGGAGAATGGGGCGCTGTGTTCGTTCTCGTCGGTGTCGGGCTCTTCTGGGCGGTAGCCGATTACTCGGCTGCCGTCGGCACCGGCCGAGCGATCGAGCAGGTCGAAACGTTCGCCGAACAGCCGAGCGTGTCGGTCTATTCGGACAAACGCCTCGGCCTGGCGGCGCCGGGCGTCGTGGAACTCACCTGCCCAGCTCCCGACGCCGCCTACCACTTCCGTTACGACGGCCTCAAACTCATCCTGCAATCAGGAAACCAGTACCTGCTGCTCCCGACGTCCTGGAGCCGTACGCACGGAGCAGCCTTCCTTCTCCCTCGATCCGACGCGAACCGAATAGATTTCTTCCCTCCACAAGCCATCCCACCCGCACACAGTTGCGGGTGAGCAGAGAACCATCGCCATACTGAATCGCCCCGGTGCCGGCGCGGAGAGGCACCCCGCCGGCACCGCCGTGGGTGGGATCAGTAGGTGTACAGGTCCCAGCCACCGGCGACCTCGACGCACTCCCACTGCGCGCCGCCGGTGGTCGGTGAGGCGCCGTCGGCGGCGCAGGCTTCGAAGGTGGCGTAGCTGCCGACGAAACCGGTGTGCAGCACGGCGGGCGCCGCCGAGGCCAGACCTGCGCCCGCGACGGAGGCCGCGGCGATCACGGTGGCGGTGATGACGGACTTGAAGCTCATGGTGTTCCTTTCGTAGCAACCCGGTGGTGTCCGGGGCAGGACCAGAGAACCGCAGTGCGCGTGAGATTTTCGTGAGGTCGCCACGCCGCGAACCCGTGCCGGCCGTGCCCTACTCTCACTACTCGTGCGTGTGCTGGTGGCGGAGGACGACGAAGGACTGGGCCAGGAGATCGCGTCCGGGCTCCGAGTAGCCGGATTCGCGGTCGACCTGGTGAATCTGCTCGTCGACGCCGATCTGAAGATCTCGGTGAACACCTACGACGTCCTCGTCGTCGACCGGGGAATGCCCGACGGTGACGGCTTGCGGTTGCTCGCGGCACTGCGCGCGCGTGGCTGCCCGGTGCCTGCCCTGGTGCTCACCGCGCGCGACGAATTGTCCGACCGTATAGCCGGATTCGAGCACGGTGCCGACGACTATCTCGGCAAGCCTTTCGCGCTCGCCGAGCTGGCCGCCCGGGTCAGGGCGCTGTGCCGTCGCCGTGATCATCCCACTCCGGCGCTGCTCCGGTCGGGCGACATCGAGATCGATCTGCCGCGCCGCAGGGTGCGACGCGCGGGCATCCTGCGTTCGCTCACGCCGAAGGAATTCGCGGTGCTGGAACTGCTGGCGACACGGGCGGGCGCGGTGGTGTCGCGGTCGGACCTGATCGAGGCGTGCTGGGACGAGATGGCCGAACCGAATTCCAACGTGGTCGACGCGGTGATGGCAGGCTTGCGGCGCAAGCTCGGAGCCCCTCCGGTGATCGACACGGTGCGCGGTGCGGGCTTCGTCCTGGGCGGCGTCGCGTGCGAGTCCTGATCGCCACCTCCGACCCACGTCCCGCGGTGGCGCGGTTGCACCGGGCCAGGATCGAGCTCACGGTGCTCATCACCGCGATCACCATGCTGTGTTTGATCGTGCTCGGCCTGGTGGCCGCCGTCATCGACGCGCGGTCCCGTGACAATGCCCTCGACGCGGATCTCGACCAGGTGCTGACGGGACTGGGTCCGCGTCTCTACCTCGACGAGGACGACGCCGTCGACACCACGGATCTGCCCGGTGACGAGCTGGTCGGCGGCGAGATCGCCATCCTGGTGCTGACGGCCGACGCCACCGGCGGTTGGACGGTCCACTACGGACACCTCCGATCGCACATGCCCGCCGAATCGGGGATCGCGGCCACCGCGGACGCCGCTACCCAGGCGCCGGGCGACACGATCTACCGCGATTCGATCGACAGCGCAGGGCGCCGGGTCCGCTTGGCCGCCGCGACCTTCGGCTGGGAGGACTCCGACCGCGAGGCGGTCCTGATCACCGGCGCCGACCCCGACGCGTGGGACCGTGGCCGCGCACTCCTGCTGCGGGCATTGACCGTCGGCGGCACGGTGATGGTGGCGGCCGCCGCGGTCGGCGGGCATCTGCTGTCGGGGCGGAGCATGCGTCAGGCGCTGGCGCTGGTCGAGGAGAGGGAACGTTTCCTCGGCGACGCGGCACACGAACTGCGCACTCCGCTCGCCACGCATCGGCTCGTCACCGTGCCGCGCGCACGCACACCGGCCGAATCCGAACAGGTGCTGGCCGATGCCAGGGCTCTCGGCGCCAGGATGGAGCGGGTGGTGGCAGGTCTGCTGGCCAGGGCTCGCCTACAGTCGGGGGCGGCCACGCTGGAGCGGGTGCAGCTGCTGCTCGATCAGCTGACCGAGTCGGTGGTCGAGGAGTTCGGCGCCGACCGTCTCGTGCTGCGCGCGGAACCGACTGTCGTGGTGGGTGACCCAGGTCTGCTCGGCCTGGCGATCCGCAATCTGGTGGAGAACGCGCTCACCCACGGCGCGGTGAATCCGCGGGTGCCGGTGGAGGTCTTCGTCGGCGCGGGCAGGGTCTGCGTCCGTGACCACGGCACCGGGCTC
This sequence comes from Nocardia sp. NPDC060220, assembly GCF_042727815.1. Lineage (NCBI taxonomy): Bacteria > Bacillati > Actinomycetota > Actinomycetes > Mycobacteriales > Nocardiaceae > Nocardia > Nocardia sp. NPDC060220. Next base: position 2,615 of record NZ_JBHWZY010000488.1, on the reverse strand, counting down.
GCACCCCAGCTGTCGTCGAATCCGTTCGAGCGCGGGGTCAGTGGCGGTCGTGGCAGCGGCATCGGCTTGGCGCTGGTGGCCTGGATCGCCGAAGCGCACGGCGGCACCGCCACCATCGAACCGGTGGCCGGCGGCGGGACGATCGCCACCCTGGTGCTGCCACCGCCGCGCGCCGCGATCTGAACGGTGTGCCCGCCGTGACGGCTGCCGAGCAGCCTGTAGCACTCTTGCGTGACTAACTGTAAGTAATACAGTATGCTTGCTCACGTCATGTCGGGCGGCTGCGGGCGACCTACGCCGCCCATGAGTCCGGAGTCGATTCGGCAGGTGATGTCGAGTGGCAACTGTAAGAGCCGGTAGGCGGATGGTGGTCATAGCGTGGCGGTCGGGAGGAGTGGGATGGTTCGTCGGAACTCGCGTCGCGGCTGGGCCCTGTCCGCACGCTGGTGGCTACGGCGCGGACATTCCTACGGCGCCGCGATCGGAGGGGTGTCCGACTGGTCGGACAGTCCATAGAATCTGAATTCCCTGCATTATATTTGTCGATCGTAAATATACGCCGATGCGTAGTGAGAGCTCGCCCATTATTCTGGGCGGGCAAATTGTCGTGCCATTTAACTAAATGGTTGAATTGGCTCGAAAATAATTCCAGAATTCTGTTGACTAGACCGTGTGACGTCACGCACACTCGGGAATGGCAATTGGGCGGTGTTACCCGAATGGAGACGCGCGAACCGATGGTAAACGGATTTGATCCGGCAGCAGGCAAGCGCCGTGAAAGGCGAGCGGTGAGCTCGGAGCGGTCTGTCATGCCGGCGAGCAGAGAGGTCGCCGCATGGTTCCGCGGCTATCTCGACCGGCATCCCGGTGTTGCCATCGGCACTGTCGGTGGCCAATTCGTCCTCGGTGTTCGTACGGTGCAATATCTGCTGGTCGACCTCTTCACGGGGAAGTTGGCTGTGCGGGAAACCCTGGCGCAGGGGGCCTTCATGGCTTCGGCGGCCGTCTTGCCGACAATCTTTGTCGCCCTGCCGATCGGGGTCACGCTCTCCATTCAGTTCGGACTGCTGGCCGGTCAGGTCGGTGCCACCTCCCTGGCGGGGGCCGCCAGCGGCTTGGCGGTCATCCGGCAGGGCGCCCCGATGGTGGCGGCGCTGCTGATGGCCGCGGCCGTCGGGTCGGCCATCTGCGCTGACCTGGGATCGCGGAAGATCCGGGAGGAACTGGACGCCATGGAGATCATGGGCGTCTCGGTGATCCGGCGCATGGTGGTTCCGCGGTTTCTGGCGGCGATCGTCATCGGCGTCTCGCTGACCGGGGTAGTGTGCTTCGTCGGTTTCGTGGCGGGCTATGCCTTCAATGTCTTCGCTCAGGGCGGTGCGCCCGGGAGTTTCGTAGCGACGTTCGCCTCGTTCGCCACGGTGGGGGATCTGGTCTTGACTCTGGTAAAAGCGGTGGTCTACGGCGCGATAGTCGCGGTGGTCGCCTGTCATAAGGGTCTTACGACCAAGGGTGGATCCGCCGGTGTCGCGAACTCGGTGAATTCAACGGTTGTTTCCTCGATCCTGTTGCTCATGATCGTTAATGTGTTGTTCACGCAGCTGTTCATGATGTTGTTTCCCAGGCAGGGCTTGTAATGGCATCCACCTATTACCCGTTCGGCACCAGATCGGTGACGACATATGCGAAGAAATTCGGCGTCGTATTCATGCGCCTGGGGCACATGCTCACCTTCTTCGTGCGTGCCGCCGGGTCGATTCCGGTGATGCTCCGCAATTATCGAGTCGAGTTCATGCGGACTCTGTCCGACATCGCATGGGGAAATGGATCGATCGTCGTCGGCGGCGGAACCGCGGGGGTCATCATCATCCTGGGCGCGGCCGGTGGCGCAATTATCGGGCTGGAAGGCTACAACGCCTTGCATCTGCTCGGTATGGAGCCCGCGATCGGCTTGGTCGCCTCGACGGCCTCGACGCGCGAGTTGGCGCCGATCATGGCCTCACTGGCCTTCGCGGCGCAGGCAGGTTGCCGGTTCACCGCACAGCTGGGCTCGATGGGTATCTCCGAGGAGATCGACGCCATGGAGTCGATGGCGATCCGATCCATTCCCTATCTCGTCAGCACCAAGCTCTTGGCCTCCGTAGTAGCGATCGTGCCGCTGTATCTGCTCTGTTTGGCGGCCAACTATGTGGCTGTCGAGATGGTGGTCGGTATGTCGGGTGGGCTGTCGATCGGGACCTATCGTCACTACTTCCAGCTCGTCTTGAACGGGCCCGACATCGTCTACTCGCTCGGCAAAGCGATTGTCTTCGTGCTGCTCACCACCACGATCCAGTGCTACTACGGGTACTACGCCGCGGGCGGACCACAGGGAGTGGGCATCGCGGCCGGCCGTGCCATGCGCGCGGCGATCTCGGTGATGATCGTCGTCAATCTCATGCTGACCATCGCTCTGTGGGGCATCGGGGCCAGCGCGCGGCTGGGAGGGTGAGATGTCGGTCTTGTTCGACAAGGACGGACGCGGTCCGTCGAAATTGTCTCTGTTCTTGCGGGGATTGGTCGCGTTCGCGCTGATCGTCGGTGGGCTCACCGTCGTGTACATGAAGTCGACCGGG
>NZ_JBHWZY010000487.1:0-5277 GCF_042727815.1 Nocardia sp. NPDC060220 | reverse complement strand
CCGTTGCTTGCTCCTTCGTCGCCTACGCAACGGCACCTGATCGACGGGACGGCCGCGAACCGCCGCTACGCGGCGCCCCTCCCTAAGGGTCGGGGTACGCGGTGTGCTCTGACAGCGTTAGCGAGTGACGGTGGTTCTTATGAACCCCGTCACTTTGCCGTTGGTGGGGGCAACACGTTCCGGGGCCGTGCCGATAGTCCTCTGGGCCCCGAGCACCGGGGGCACGCTGACTCGGACATTATGCGACCGGTCTATATGATGACTCGATCTGCGCGATGCGGGGCAGCCGCACGTGCAGACGCGATGAGAGGTGAATGAACTCGAATGGAAACTGCCCGTCGTTCTGCCCGCGGTAATCGCCGTCGCCGGTCGAGCAGTCCGACATTCGGGCAGTTGCTGACGGGAGCGGTCGAATCGGCCGCCGATCGGGTCGCGGTCCGGTTCAACCCGTCCGGTGACCCGGCCGACCAGCGTCAGCTCAGCTATTCCGAGTTCGATCAGCAGTCCTCGCAGCTGGCCCGCGCGCTCATCGCTCGCGGGATCGGCCCCGGCGACGTCGTCGCCATCGGCATCGCCCGGTCGATCGACTCCGTGCTCGCGGTGTGGGCCATCGCCAAGACCGGCGCCGCCTACGTTCCGGTCGACCCGAACTACCCGGCCGACCGCATCGCGCACATCGTGTCCGACTCCGGCGCGGTGCTCGGGCTCACCACCGCCGCGCATCGCGACGTGCTCGGTACCGCGCTGACCTGGCTCGAGCTCGACGACGCCGAGACGGCCACCACGATCGCGGCCCAGCCCGCGCACCCGATCTCCTACACCGACCGGATCCGCACCCTCGACGAGCGGCACCCGGCCTACGTGATCTACACCTCGGGTTCCACCGGCAAGCCCAAGGGCGTCGTGGTGACCCACACCGGTCTGGCCGGTCTGGTCGCCGCCGAGCGCGCGCACTACCGCGTCGCCGCCGACTCGCGCGTGCTGCACGTGTGTTCGCCGAACTTCGACGTGTCGGTGCTCGAACTGCTGCTCACCTTCTCCGCGGGCGCCACCCTGGTGATCGCGCCGCCCGGTGTGTTCGGTGGTTTCGAGCTCGCGGATCTGCTGCGCCGCGAACAGGTTTCGCACATGCTCATCACCCCGGGCGCGCTGGAATCGGTGGATCCGGCGGACCTGGACGACCTGCGCGTGGTGGTCGTCGCCGGTGACAAGTTCGGTCCGGAACTGGTCGGTCGCTGGGCCGTGGGCGAGCGTGAGTTCTACAACGGCTACGGCCCCACCGAGGCCACCATCCTGGCCACCAGCACCGCGCCGATGGATCCGGCCGCGCCGGTGACGATCGGTGCCGCGATCGCCGGTGTCGGTGCGTTCGTGCTGGATTCGCGGCTGCGGCCGGTGCCCGCGGGCGTGATCGGCGAACTGTATCTGTCGGGTCCCGCGCTGGCACAGGGTTACCTGAACCGCCCCGCGCTGACCGCGGAACGTTTCGTCGCCAGCCCGTTCGGCGCCGAGTCCGGTGACGCGAACGCGCGCCTGTACCGCACCGGAGACCTGGTGCGGCGCAGCGAATCCGGTGACGGCGTCATCGAGTACATGGGGCGCTCGGACTTCCAGGTGAAGATCCGCGGCTTCCGGATCGAGCTCGGTGAGATCGACAACGCGCTCACCGCACACCCCGACATCGACTTCGCGGCGACTCTCGGCAAGACTCTGCCTTCCGGTGTGACAGCGCTGGTGTCGTATGTGATGCCCCGCTCCGGCGCGACGCTCGAGGTGACCACGCTCGACGCGTTCCTCGCGGAATCGTTGCCCGGCTACATGATTCCGGCCGCGATCATGGTGCTGGACCGGATCCCGCTGACACCGGTGGGCAAGCTGGACCGAAAGGCGTTGCCCGAGCCTGTTTTCGCGGTGCGCGAGTTCCGTGCGCCGGTGACTCCGGTGCAGCAGGTGGTGGCCGACATCTTCGCCGATCTGCTGACCGCCGGTGCGCCGGACGAGATCCGGGTCGGTGCCGACGACGACTTCTTCGAGCTCGGCGGCAACTCGCTGCTGGCCGCGCAGGCCGCCACGCGCCTCGGCGCCGCGCTCGACACCCGGATTCCGGTGCAGGTGCTGTTCGAGGTCAGCACGGTCTCGGGGCTGGCCGAACGCGTCGAACGTCATATCGGCACCGGTTCCGGCCACGAGCTGGTCGCGCAGCAGCGCCCCGACTCGATCCCGCTGTCGTTCGCCCAGCAGCGGATGTGGTTCCTCAACCAGTTCGATCCGGCCAGCGCGGTGAACAACATGCCGATCGCGGTGCGCCTGTCGGGCGCGCTCGATGTCGACGCGTTGCGTGTCGCGGTCACCGACCTGGTGGCCCGCCACGAGGTGCTGCGCACGATGTATCCGCCGGTCGACGGGGTCGGCACGCAGCTGGTGCTGCCGCTGTCGGACCCGCGCGCCGTGCCCGCTCTGGCGGCCGACGAGGCAGGCGAGGACGCGATCGCCGCCCTGGTCACCGAGACCGTCAGCGCGGGCTTCGATGTCACCGTCGCTCCGCCGCTGCGCCTGCGGCTGCTGCGACTGAGCGCGACCGAGCACGTGCTGGTCTGCGTGATGCACCACATCGCCGGTGACGGCGTGTCGATGGGCCCGCTCACCCGCGACCTGATGACCGCCTATGTCCAGCGCAGCGCGGGTAACGCGCCGGGCTGGCCCGAATTGGCCGTCCAGTACGCCGATTTCACGCTCTGGCAGCGGGCCGTGCTCGGGACCGAGGACGACCCGGAGTCGATCCTGACCCAGCAGATCGACTTCTGGCGCACCCAGCTCGCCGGTGTGCCCGACCAGCTCGAGCTGCCCACCGACCGGCCGCGGCCCGCCACCGCCTCCTACCGTGGTGCGAGCCTGGACTTCCGCATCCCGGCCGAGGTGCACGCCGGGTTGGATCAGATCGCGCGCGCCCATAATTCGACGTTGTTCATGGTGGTGCACGCCGCGCTGTCGGCGCTGCTGGCCCGGCTGTCGGGCAGCACCGACATCGCCATCGGCACCCCCGTCGCGGGTCGTGGTGACGCCGCCCTCGACGACCTGATCGGCATGTTCGTCAACACTCTGGTGCTGCGCACCGAGGTCGACCCGGCGGGCAGCTTCGAAGAGCTGCTCGCCTCGACCCGCGCGGTCGACGTCGCGGCCTTCGGTCACGCCGATGTGCCGTTCGAGCGATTGGTCGAGCTGCTCGACCCGGCCCGTTCGACCGCGCGGCACCCGCTGTTCCAGGTGATGCTCGCCTTCCAGAACATGGCGCGCACGGCACTGGAACTGCCCGGTCTGACCGTCGCGGGCGTCGAGATGACCATTCCGTTCGCCAAGTTCGACCTGCAGTTCGAGATGGTGGAGGACACCGATCGCCACGGTGCGCCGCACGGCATCGCGGTCGGGCTCACCTACGCCACCGATCTGTTCGACGCCGAGACCGTCGCCGGGTTCGCCGATCGATTCCAGCGGTTGCTGGCCGCGATCGTCGCCGTGCCCGCCGCGCCGCTCGGTGCGATCGAGCTTCTGGAGCCCGCCGAGCTGGACCGGATCCTGGTGCAGTGGAACGACACTCGCCGCGACCTCGCGCCGGAACTGTTGCTCGACGGCTATCGACGTGCGGTGGCCGAGCACCCCGATGCTGTCGCTGTCGCGTACGAGGGCGCCGAGCTGACCTATCGGGAGTTCGACGAGCGGGTCAACCGGCTCGCCCGGCTGCTGGTGACCCACGGCGTCGGTCCCGAATCCCTGGTCGGCCTCGCGGTTCGGCGCTCGCTCGATCTGGTGGTCGGGATGTACGCGATCGTGACCGCAGGCGGTGCGTATGTGCCGATCGACCCGGACCATCCGGCCGATCGCATCGCCCACATTCTCGATACCGCAGCGCCCGCCGCTGTGCTGAGCACCACCGCGGACGCGATCGAGGTACCCGCGGGTGTGCCGGTGATCCTGGTGGATTCCGTTGCGCTCGAAGAGTTCTCGGCCGCGCCTGTCGAGCCGGCTCGGCCGGTCCGGCCCGAGAACCCGGCCTATGTCATCTTCACCTCCGGTTCCACCGGGCGCCCCAAGGGTGTGGCGGTGTCGCACGCGGCGATCGTCAACCAGATGGTCTACATGGGCGCCGAGTACGGGATCGGCCCGTCGGATGTGTATCTGCAGAAGACGCCCGCCACGTTCGACGTGTCGCTGTGGGGTTACTTCCTGCCGCTGCGGACCGGCGCGAAGCTGGTCGTGTCGACCCACGACGGACATCGCGACCCGCTGTACCTCGCCGAAACGATCGCGGCACAGGGCGTGACGCTCACCGACTTCGTGCCGTCGATGCTGTCGGTCTTCGCCGCGCACACCACCGCCGGTTCGATTCCGAGCCTGCGGGCGGTGTTCGCCGCCGGTGAGGCGCTGCCCACCGAGACCGTGGCCGACGTGGCCCGCGTGTCCACGGCCGGGGTGCACAACCTGTACGGGCCCACCGAGGCTGCTGTCACCGTGACGCGATGGCCCGCAAGCGATTCCGATCGCGGATCGGTCCCGATGGGCGTGCCGGAGTGGAATACCCGTGTCTACGTGCTGGATTCACGCCTGCGCGCGGTGCCTGCCGGAGTGGTCGGCGAGCTGTACCTCGCCGGTGACCAGCTCGCGCGCGGTTATGTCGCCCGTCCCGGTCTGACCGCGGATCGGTTCGTGGCCAACCCCTTCGAGCCCGGCGCGCGGATGTACCGCTCCGGCGACCTCGTCCGCTGGGGTGGATCCTCGGCCGAGCCCGCGCTGGAATACCTGGGTCGCACCGACTTCCAGGTGAAGTTCCGCGGTCAGCGCATCGAGCTCGGTGAGATCGAGACCGCCCTGCTCGCCCAGGAGGCGATCAGCCAGGCCGTGGCCCTGGTACTCGACACCGCGTCCGGCCAGCACCTGGTGGCGTATGTGGTGGCGCGGCCCGGCGAGGAGCCCGACCCCGCGGCGCTGCGTACGGCCGTGGCGGACTCGCTGCCCACCTACATGGTTCCGACCGTCGTCACGGTGCTGGACGGCTTCCCGCTGAATCCGAGCGGCAAGCTCGACCGCAAGGCGCTGCCCGCCCCCGCGTTCACCGCGGGCGAATTCCGCGCTCCTGTCAGCCCCGCCGAGGAGATCGTCGCCGGGGTCTTCGCGGAACTGCTCGGCATGGCCCGCGTCGGCGCCGACGACGACTACTTCGCGCTCGGCGGCAACTCGCTGCTCGCCACCCGGGCGATCGCCCGCATCAACGAGGCGCTCGAC
>NZ_JBHWZY010000486.1:0-5282 GCF_042727815.1 Nocardia sp. NPDC060220 | reverse complement strand
GGCCCTCCTCCGGTTCCTTCTCCGCCTACGCCGACCAGGCGCTCGGCCGCTGGGCGGGCTTCTCGATCGGCTGGCTGTACTGGTTCTTCTGGGTCGTGGTGCTCCGATGCGAGCGCTTTTGCGTCCGTACCCGGCGGTTGTTCCCACGGTGGGGTAACTCACGCTCGTTTCGGGTAGCTAATGGGTAGTCGTGCCCGTTGCATGGAAGCGTGACTTCTTCCATCGCAGCCCCCGATCGCCTCGACGTGCCACGCACCAGCTGGCATGTCCCGGCGATGCTCGCGTTGGCGCTGGGTGGATTCGGGATCGGGACCACCGAGTTCGTGACCATGGGGTTGCTGCCCGATATCGCGCGGGCCTTCGATATCTCCGAGCCGTCGGCCGGGCACGCGGTGTCGGCGTACGCGCTGGGGGTCGTGGTCGGTGCGCCGCTGATCGCCGCGTTGTGCGCGCGGGTGGCGCGCAAGAAGTTGCTGATCGTGTTGATGGTCGCGTTCACGCTCGGCAATATCGGGACCGTGCTCGCGCCGACCTTCGGCACGCTCGTGCTCGCGCGGTTCGTGTCCGGTCTGCCGCACGGCGCGTACTTCGGCGTCGCCTCGCTGGCCGCCGCCACGCTCGCGCCCGTGGGGCAGCGAGCCAAGGCCGTGGCCGCGGTGATGCTCGGGCTCAGCGTGGCGAATGTGATCGGGGTGCCCGGCGCGACCTGGCTCGGTCAGCACCTGGGCTGGCGTGACGCCTATGTGGTCGTCGCCGTGATCGGCGTGGCCACGGTGGCCGCTCTGTGGCGCTATGTCCCCGCGCTGACCAGCATGAAGATCACCAACCCGATAACCGAACTCGGGGCGCTGCGACGCCCGCAGGTGCTGCTCACCCTGGCTGTGGGCGCGATCGGCTTCGGCGGCATGTTCGCGGTCTACACCTACATCGCCACCACGATGACCGATGTCGCGGGCATGCCCATCGGCGCGGTGCCGATCGTGCTGGCGCTGTTCGGTCTCGGCATGATCGTGGGCAATATCGGCGGCGGCATCCTCGCCGACCGCGGCGTCGACCGCTCGATCTTCGTGGCCATGATCGCGATGGTCGTGATCCTGGCCGGGTTCGTCCTGGCGGCGCACAACCCCGTCACCGCCGCGATCGGCGCCTTCCTCGTCGGCGCCTCGGGCGCGGCCCTGGCCCCCGGCCTCCAAACCCGCCTCATGGACGTAGCCGCCGACGCCCAAACCCTCGCCGCCGCCCTCAACCACGCCGCCTTGAACATGGCCAACGCCGCGGGCGCCTGGCTCGGCGGCCTCGTCATCGCCGCGGGCCTCGGCTACACCGCCCCCGCCATGGTCGGCGCGCTCCTGGCCGTCGCCGGTGTCCTCCTGTTCACCCTCACGGTTTTCCTGCAACGCCGGTCGGCGCATAACACGCCGTAACCGATTGGTGCCCTTGCGTACTTCGTCATACGTTGCCCACATGCCGAGCCACCTGCACGAGGGTTTGCTTGACCTGTTCCGCACGGATCTCTTGCTGGCTCCGTCTCTGCTGGCTGAGGAGTTCAGGATCCCGCTGCCCGGCTTGTCGCAGATGCGGGCTGAGCCGTGCGACTTCACTGACGTCGGACCCAAGGAGTTCCGCGGTGACTTGGCCCTCAGCACCCACGACGATCGGGACATCCCGGTACTCGGTGTGTGCGTCGAGGTGCAGTTGTCCAAGGCGGACGTGCGTCGCTGGAAATGGCCGGTCTACCTGACCACCCTGCGATCGCGGCTGTGTTGCCCGGTAGTGCTGTTGGTGGTGACGCCCAGCAGAGCAGTCGCGAAGTGGGCCGAGCAGCCGATCGAGCTCGATACGGTCGGATCGGTCATCCAACCGCTGGTGCTGGGCCCGGACCGTTTCCCTGTCGTCACCGATCCGGTCGAGGCCGGAAAGTGCCCCGAGCGCGCGACGCTGTCGGCGATCGCCCACGGCGCAGGTCCGCATATGGAGGAAGTCCTTGCCGCGTTCCTGGCCGGGCTGATGAAAACCGACGATGAACATGCCAAAATGTATCTTGATCTGGTCGACGACGCGTTGACCGTCGCAGCAAGCCGACGCTTGGAGGAACTGATGGAGAGCACGCCTCAATATCGCGGCCGCATCGCTACCAAGTACATGGCGAAGGGGCGCGAGGAGGGGCTCGCGGAGGTGGACGCGAAGGTCGCCGAGACTGCTGCGCACGCGGTGCTCACCGTGCTGACTGCCCGCGGGCTCGAGCTGTCCGCCGCGCAGCGGGCGCAGCTCGCCGCGTGTACCGACCTCGACCAGCTCGACGCGTGGTTGACGCAGGCGGTCACCGCCACTCGTACCGACGAACTCTTCGGCTGACGCGCGAGTTGTCTCTACCTCGGCGGTTCAGTCGGCGGGCCGGGCCCAGCCGACGCTGAGTTGGACGGCTCGTTGCCAGCGTTCGTATTCTTCCTCGCGTATTCGACGGTCCGGCGACGGTATCCATTGGGCGGCGACCTTCCAATTGCGGCGTAGGCCTTGGAGATCGGGCCAGTAGCCGACGGCCAGGCCCGCCGCGTAGGCGGCGCCGAGGGAGACGGTTTCGGTGACCAGCGGGCGCATGACCGGCGTGTCGAGGACGTCGGCGATGATCTGCATGAGCAGGTTGTTGGAGGCCATGCCGCCTGCTACCCGCAGGGACTTCGCCTGGAGACCCGCGTCGGCGTTCATGGCTTCGACCACGTCGCGGGTCTGCCAGGCGGTGGCCTCCAGGACGGCGCGGGCCAGGTGGCCCTTGGTGACGTAGGAGGTCAGGCCGATGAGCAGGCCTCGGGCGTCGCTGCGCCAGTGCGGGGCGTAGAGGCCGGAGAAGGCGGGGACCAGGTAGCAGCCGCCGTTGTCGTCGACTGTGCTTGCGAGAGTTTCGATCTCGGGTGCGGTGGCAATCAGGCCGACGATGTCGCGCAGCCACTGGACGAGAGATCCGGTGACCGCGATCGGCCCTTCGAGGGCGTAGACCGGTTCGGGGCCGACCTGGTAGCCGATGGTGGTGAGCAGGCCGTGCCGGGAGCGGATCAATTCGGTGCCGGTGTTCATCATGAGGAAGCCGCCGGTGCCGTAGGTGCATTCGGTTTCGCCCGGGGCGAAGCAGGTCTGGCCGAACAGGGCCGCGTGCTGGTCGCCGAGGGCGGCGCCGATCCGCACGCCGGGGACGACGGTACTCGCCGTGCCGAAATCGCCGGTCGACGGTTCGATGCGGGGGAGCATGGCGGACGGAATGTCGAAGAACCGCAGCAGTTCCGCGTCCCACTGGCGGGTGGCGAGATTCATCAACAGGGTGCGGCCGGCGTTGGTGACGTCGGTGACGTGCTCGGCGCCGCCGGTCAGATTCCAGATGAGCCAGGACTCCATGGTCCCGAAGAGAACGTCGCCGCGTTCGGCTCTGGCGCGCAGACCGTCGACATTGTCGAGTAGCCAGCGCAGGCGAGGTGCGGCGAAATACGTGGCAAGGGGAAGCCCGCTCAACTCGGTAATGCGGTGTGCTCCAGGAAATTCCCTCATCTGATCGACCAGCTCTTCGGTGCGTACGTCCTGCCAGACGATGGCCAGCCGAACCGGCAAACCGGTGTGCCGATCCCAGACAACGGTGGTCTCGCGCTGATTGGCGATCCCGATCGCGGCCACCTGCTCGACGGTGATCCCGGCATCGCGCAGCGCCGCGGGCACGATCCGCTCCACCGTCCGCCAGATCTCGAGCGCGTCCTGTTCCACCCAGCCCGACCTGGGATAATGCTGACGGTGGGTCCGCTGCACCATTCCGGCCAGCCGGGCGTGCTGATCGAAGACGATGCACCGGCTCGAGGTGGTGCCCTGATCGATGGCGAGCACGAAGCGTTGCGTCATCGGCAGCTGCTTTCGTCGGCGGTGCGGGGTGTCACGGTAGCGGCGCGCCTGTTCACGGGGGCTGTCGCAGCGAAAAGCGTGGTGGCACAGTTCATTGCGCTGCCGTCAGATCGCGGTGCACCGCGAGAGCGGCGGCGCGCACCTGCTCGATCGCGGCCTGTCGGGTTTGTAAACGGTTGTCGCACAGCCGATCCATCGGCCCGGTGATGCCGATGGCAGCGACGACGAGGCCACCTCTGGCTCGAATCGGCGCGGCGATCCCCGCTTCGCCCGAGCGGTACTCCTCGACTTCGTCTGCCCAGCCCCGCCGCCGCACCTCGGTGATCGCGCGGTCGAGTCGGTCGCGTTCGGTGATCGTCCGCCGGGTGAATGCCTGGAGCGCCGCGACTTTCGCCGCGGCGTCGTAGGCGAGCAGGACCTTACCGAGTGCGGTCGCATGGGCGGGCAGCACCTCGCCGACTGCCAGGGCCTGCTCGCTGTTGTCGGGCCGGAAGACGTGGTGGATCACCGTGATCCCGGTATCCCGCGCTACCGCGATCCGTACCGATTCCCCGGAGCGCGAGGCGAGGGCGTCGGCCCGATGGATCGCCCGCGAGCGCAACTCGTTCACGTCGAGCCGATCGGTTCCGAGTTCGCCGATCGCGGGGCCGAGCAGGTACTTGCCGGTGAGCGCGTCCTGGCCGACGAATCCGACCCCGAGCAGCGTCCGCAGGATGCCGTGCGCGGTGGGCTTGGCCAGGTCGAGCGCGGCCGCGATCTCGCCGACGCCCAGCGGCCCCGGTCCGCGCGCCAGCAGCCGCAGCACGGCGGCGGCGCGTTCGATCGACTGAATCGGGCCGGGCATGGGCCCGAACCTACCACCGTTCAGCATTGTCGAACGGTGCTTGTGGTGCCCGTGTCCGCGCGTTTCTAGCGTGGGCTTCGGGCACAGGTGCCCGAACGGCGGACTCGACGACGAGGTCCGGGAAGGCGAGAAAATGAACCGGTACGTGGGCGCGATCGACCAGGGCACGACGTCGACGCGATTCATGGTTTTCGACCACAGGGGCACCGTGGTCGCCCGCCACCAGCTCGAACACTCGCAGATCATGCCGCGCCCCGGCTGGGTCGAACACAATCCGGACGAGATCTGGGAACGCACCCGCACCGTCGTCAAGACCGCCCTCTCGCTCGCCGATCTCACGGCCGACGACCTCGCCGCCATCGGCGTCACCAACCAGCGTGAGACCACCGTTGTCTGGAACCGCCACACCGGCCGCCCCTACGGCAACGCCATCGTCTGGCAGGACACCCGCACCGACGCCATCGCGGCGGCCCTCGAACGCTCCGGCCGCGGCGACGTCATCCGCCGCAAGGCGGGGCTCCCGCCGGCCACGTACTTCTCGGGCGGCAAGATCCAGTGG
>NZ_JBHWZY010000485.1:0-5282 GCF_042727815.1 Nocardia sp. NPDC060220 | reverse complement strand
CCCTTAGTTGTTATTGACTGATAACTTCCTCGCTTATCGTTATGCATCGACTGATAACATGTCAAGAGGCATTCGAACGAGGAGGCAGTGACGCCCATGACGAGAACCCGGATGACCGCGTCCGAGCGCAGCGCCCAGGTGCTCGAAGCCGCGATCCATGCCTTTGCCGAAACCGGCTATGCCGCAACGAAAACCGATGAGATCGCTCGGCTGGCGGGAGTGTCGCAGCCCTACGTGATCCGCCTGTTCGGAACCAAGCAGCAGCTGTTCATCGCCTGCCTGCTGGAGGTGTGTACACGCATCGAGCAGGTTTTCCGTGACGCCGAGATCGCCCCCGGCGCCGACACCGCGGAGGCATTGCGCACCCTCGGCCACGGCTTCGATGTCTTCCTGGCCGAACGCGAACTCCCCCTCGTACTGCTGCACGGCGCCGCCGCGAGCGCGGATCCGGCGATCGGCGACCACATGCGGGAGCGATTCGGTCGCATCTATCGCCTGATCGGCGAACTCACCGGCGCCGACACACTGGAATCGCGCCGCTTCGTCGCCACCGGCATGCTGCTCACCATCATGACCGCGATGCAGGTCGCGGGCAGCGATGCGATCACACTCCCCTGGGCCACCGAAATCCTCACCGACCTGCGCAGTGCCACCACCCCCTCGTGCTGAGGCCGGTCAGCGCGCGAGCAGCGCGGACCAGTTCTGCGCATCGGCCCAGTCCGTGAACGAATGCCAGGCGACGTCGGGGTACGCACGACGCAGGCCGCTGACATCGACGTCGAGGCCGACGGTGGCGAAGTAGTCGAACATGGCGGCCAGATCCTCGGAATGGCCGCGAACGTAGTCGAGCGGGACTTCGTGGTGTGCGATCGGACGGCCGAGGGCGACAGCCAGGGCGGCGGCGAGCCGGTCCGGGGTGAGTTCGTCGGCGGCGATGTCGATGCGGCGGCCCGCGAACTCGGCGCGGCGATCGAGGGCGAGCGCAGCGAAGGCGCCGATGTCCTCGGCACAGATCAGCGTGAGCGGGCGATCGGCGGGCATCGGCCAGGCGAAGGTGCCGTCACGGAGGCCGTCGAGGGTCCAGCCGGTGGCGTAGTTGTCCATGAAGGCGGCGGGCGCGATGACGGTCCACGGGACGCCGCTCGCCCGCAGATGCTCTTCGATCGCGAATTTGCTGTCGTAGTGCGGGATTCCGGTGGCGCGGTCGGCATGCGCGGCGGAGGTGAAGACGATGTGGCCGACATGTGCGGCACCGGCGGCATCGATGAGGGTGACGCCGTGGCGGGTTTCGGCGGCGGTGTCGGTGCCGAACGGCGTGGTCACGGCGAAAAGGGAGTCGACACCGGCCAGGGCGACGCCGAGGGAGCCACGGTCGTCGAAGTCGGCGTAGTGGATCTCGGCGCCGAGATCGCGCAACGCCACCGCGGCGGGGCCGTCGGGAAATCGGGTGAGCGCGCGGACGCGGTGACCCAGGGTGAGCAGGGCGCGAGCGGTGGCGCCGCCCTGTGCGCCGGTGGCACCGGTCACGGCGATGGTGAGCATGATGTTTCCTCCGGTATGATTTGCTGTGTGGCACATTAACTGTGTCATGCAGCAATCTATCCGTTTTAACTGCGTCGCGCAGCTGATAAGGAGTGTGATCCGGATTACAGAGCAGAGTCGACGTGCCCGCTACGCGGAGTTGTCGCGCGTCTCACGGCAATACATGGCCTCGTATGTCCTGTTCAATCAGGCAGTCGCCGACCATCTGGGCCTCCACCCCACCGATCTGCAATGCCTGAGCCTGCTCACCGCGGAGCCGCAGCCACTCACCGTCAAACAGATCGCCGATCTGACCGGACTCACCACCGGCTCCGCCACCCGATTGGTCGATCGACTCGAACGCGACGGCTATGTGATGCGCGAACCCGACGCCGAGGATCGCCGCCGGGTGCTGGTCTCCCCCGTACCCGAGCGCGTCGCCCGCGTCACCGCCGTCTGGGACGACCTCGGCGAGGGCTGGGAGGCGCTACTCGACACCCATACCGAGGACGAGCTCGCGGTGATCACCGATCACATGCGCAAGGCCGAGCAGCTCAGCCACACCCAGATCGACTATCTCCGGGGCCGCGCCGCACCGGCGTGAGAACTACCTCGCGTGCTGGACGCGGGCGCTCGCGTAGAGGCAGATAGCCGCTGCCGCAGCCAGATTCAGGCTTTCGGCGCGGCCGTGGATGGGGATGCGGATGCGGTGATCGGCGCGGGCGGCGACGGCGGGGTCGAGGCCGTGGGCCTCGTTGCCGAAG
Source organism: Nocardia sp. NPDC060220 (assembly GCF_042727815.1). Lineage (NCBI taxonomy): Bacteria > Bacillati > Actinomycetota > Actinomycetes > Mycobacteriales > Nocardiaceae > Nocardia > Nocardia sp. NPDC060220. The sequence continues at coordinate 2,997 of NZ_JBHWZY010000485.1, read as the reverse complement.
AGCCAGGCGACCGGTCCGCGCAGGATGTCGTCGGCGGCGTCGAGGTCGACTTCGCCGTTGGCGGCGGTCGCGAGGATCGTCACGCCCGCGGCGGAGATCGCGTCGAGAGTCGCGGTGATGTCGCGGCTGCGGGCCACGGGGACGTGGAAGAGGCTGCCCGCGCTGGCGCGCACGCATTTGCCGTTGTGCGGGTCGACGGTCTCGCCCGCCAGCACCACCCCGTCGGCGCCGACCGCATCGGCGACCCGGATCAGGGTCCCCGCGTTGCCGGGTTCGGCGATCTCCACCGGGACGGCGAGCATCCGTGGGCGACCATCGAGAATCTCACCGAGCGGCACGTCGATGAGTTCGCACACCGCGACCAGGCCGGGCGCCGTGACGGTTTCACCGAGATGTTCGGCGGCGCGATCGCTGACCAAGGTGGTACGGACGCCGTCGGCGGTGGCACCGGCGATCAGCGCGTTCTCACGACCGGCGGCCGCGAGCGAATAGAAGATCTCCCGGACGCGGCCGGTCTCCAGAGCGGCGGACACCGCGTTGGCCCCCTCGGCGAGGAACAGGCCAGACTTGCGGCGCTGGGCCGCGCGCTGGAGCTTGACAGCGGAAACGACCCGCGGATTGCGCTCGGAGAGCGCGTCCACGGGCCGTTCCGACAGATCGCTGTGTGTTGTCAAGCTCAGGCAGCGGTGGCCGGGGCGTTGACGTCGGCCGGCAGCGCGGCCTTGGCGACAGCCACCAGGCCGGCGAAGGCCTCGGCGTCCGAGACCGCGAGCTCGGCGAGGATCTTGCGGTCCACCTCGACACCAGCGGCCTTGAGGCCCTGGATGAAGCGGTTGTAGGTGATGTCGTTCAGACGCGCGGCGGCGTTGATACGAGCAATCCACAGCTTGCGGAAGTCACCCTTGCGCGCCTTGCGGTCACGGTAGGCGTAGGTCAGCGAGTGGAGCTGCTGTTCCTTGGCCTTGCGGTACAGGCGCGAACGCTGGCCCCGGTAGCCCTTGGAGGCCTCGAGGATGGAACGGCGCTTCTTCTGAGCGTTGACGGCCCTTTTGACGCGTGCCACTGTGATAGTCCTTGATCATCTGGGGGCGCGGCGGCGCCCGAATTCGGTAGTTGTCGGCGTCCGGTTATCCCGGCCGCGGAATCGTCGGGTTGCGACGGTCGAGCTGACCGGAGAGGTCAGGCGAGACCGAGCAGCCGCTTCACGCGGGGGACGTCGACGGAAGCGACGGACTCCGTGCCTTCCAGACGACGAGTCCGGCGAGAGGACTTGTGCTCCAGGAGGTGGCGACGGTTCGCCTGCTCGCGAAGCAGCTTGCCCCGGCCGGTCACCTTGAATCGCTTCTTGGCGCCGCTGTGGGTCTTGTTCTTCGGCATGGATTCCTCTATCTAGTCGTTGAAATCGTTTTACTGCGGGTCGGCCGGCGCAGCCTGCTCGGCAGGCGCGGCCTGCTCGACCGGTGCGGCCGGTTCGACCGGCGCGGCCGGGTCTGCACTCGCGGGACCGGTCGGCAGCGGCTGACGTGTCGCCGCCGGCGCCGAAGAGTCCTGCTGGGCCTTCACCCGCGTCTTCGCACCCTTGTGGGGAGCGAGGACCATGGTCATGTTGCGGCCGTCCTGCTTGGCCGAGGTCTCGACGAACCCGAGATCGGCCACATCGGAGCCCAGACGCTGGAGCAACCGGAAGCCGAGTTCGGGACGCGACTGCTCACGACCGCGGAACATGATCGTGACCTTGACCTTGGACCCGGCTTCGAGGAAGCGAACCACGTTGCGCTTCTTGGTCTCGTAGTCGTGGTCGTCGATCTTCGGACGGAGCTTCTGCTCCTTGATCACGGTCTGGACCTGGTTCTTACGGGACTCGCGCGCCTTCTGCGCGGTCTCGTACTTGAACTTGCCGTAGTCCATGATCTTGCAGACCGGCGGACGGGCATCGGGTGCTACCTCGACGAGGTCGAGGTCGGCTTCGAGCGCGACGCGTAGTGCATCTTCAACACGCACGATCCCAACCTGTTCGCCGCCGGGTCCGATGAGACGAACCTCGGGAACACGGATGCGATCGTTGATGCGGGTCTCAGTGCTGATGGGGCCTCCTAGGTCAAGCGGTGTCGTCTTAACGACCGCACGCAATAACTGCAACCCCTGATTCAACACGAAAGCCCCGCTGCGGTATTTCTCCGCGACGGGGCCCGATGTCGACCGATCGCCCACAGCCGATGCCCTCACGAGCTCGGTTGTCGACCCCCGCGCGCCAGGCACACGGGAAACCCACCACAATGAGCGGGTGACCGGGACCGTTTATCCGAACGATGGATCGCCGGTAACGGTGGGAGTCGGGCTCCACTTATCTGCCCCACGGATGCATGACACATCCAGGGGCGGTCGTCAGCGGAAAGTCTAGCATGGCGTTGGGCTATCACCGAATCGGCCGGGCGCGAGCAACCGCGATCGGGCTCGCTATAGCCTGATCAGCATGACTGACGAGCTCGATCCTCCTGTGCGCGACCTGGCCGACATCCCCGCTGTCGAGGTGATCAGCCGGGCCGCCGTGATGCTGATGAGTTCGGCCGCGGAGAAGCTGGGCCTGGCAGGCGAGAACCCGGATTCGGGCGCGGGCGTCGACCTCGACGAGGCGCGCCGGGTGATCACCGCACTGGCCGGACTGGTCACGGCCTCGGTGGAGTACCTCGGCCCGCACGCGGGCCCGATCCGCGAGGGTTTGCAGGCGCTTCAGCGCGCGTTCCGCGAGGCATCCTCGGTACCGGACGCGCCGGGGACGGGACCGGGCGAGAAGTACACCGGTCCGGTGCACTGACGTTCCGCACAACGAAAAGATCCGCCGGCGCAGTGCGTCGGCGGATCTTTTTCTGTGCTGCGAGCGAACGTCGCGACTCAGACCACGGGGGTCGGAGTGGGACCGCCGGGGGTGACCGAGACGGCCGAGCCGGAGGAGATCATGTTGGCGAGTGCGGTGAGCAGTGCCGCGCTTCCGGTATC
>NZ_JBHWZY010000484.1:1308-5289 GCF_042727815.1 Nocardia sp. NPDC060220 | reverse complement strand
CTCCTTCCGGAAGGAGTGCGGGGGCTTTTCTAGTTGATGGAACAGAACAGCAACTGCGGTAACGCGTGGCTACTGCAATGGCCGCGCGTCCGGCGGGCAAGTGTATTCGTGCGCATCGGCAAATCGGCCGCAGACTCTCCTACCCTTTCGTTGAAGAGATTGCAATGTGACAACGGTCATGGGGTCGAATCGTCTTTCGACGGAACCGAAGACGCTTTCGGGCCGTCTAATTTGGTTGTAAGGCAACGAAAGCCAGCCGAGCGAGTTGGTCCGAGGATTCGCTGCGAGAAAGGCGGGCCCAGTGATTCGTAAGGCTCAGGCGCTGAGTTGTGTCGCTACAACGCAGTCTGCGCTAGCAGCGGGGAGGCCAAGATGGAGCTAATTGCGGGCGCGCTTATGGAGTACCGCTTGCGCGCCAATCTGAGTCAGGAAGAGTTGGCAGATAGGGCGCAGCTGAGTGTGCGTGCATTGCGGAACATCGAACGCGGATGCACCAGGTATCCGCATATCAAATCCATTAGGCGGCTCACCAGTGCGCTGCAATTGACGGAAGAGGAAGAGGTAATTCTGCTGCGGATGGTAGATCGGCCCATATCGTGCCGACGACAGCGAGGCTGATTTACCATGCTAGTGGTCGACGGGCAAATCTGCACCGCCGCTCGATCGCGTGGCGAATAAACTTCCGCTCTTTCTGCCGGTGGTACTTCCTGTTGAGTAAGCCGGTGGTCGGGTTATGTTTGTCGTGTTCAACAAAAGACAAATGATGGAGGTTGGAAATGACGAACTTTCGAGCATTCGCTGTCGCTGGTTTGGCAGTTGCGTCGGTGACGGCTGGGGCGCTATTGGGGGCGGGTAATGCGTCTGCGAGCCCTGTTGTGAGCCAGAGCTATGGGCCGTGCACATGGAGCGCGGATGTCGTATCCATCGGGGGAGTTCCGATGGATGGGTACGCCTACAACTGGCTGGTAAAGACCGGCCGAAACGACAACTCCGGTGCGGCGTGCAGTTTCGAGGCCAGGTCCGAATTCAAGATGAAGGATAGTGGCGAGGTCAAGACTGTTGCCTTCGGTAGCAGCCAGCTTGCCCAGGACGTGATGTTTTCTGAGGGCGGCGCTCGCCCCCTGAATATCAGCCTGCGGGTGTGCGAGAACGGCGTCGGGTGCTCCGATTGGGCGATTCAGCACAGCACCTGGGGCTACGACCACTAACAGCGGCTGATGGTGATGCTATCGCCTGTAGTGCCAATTCAGGCCCGTCTGTAGGCTCGCGGATAGAAGCTGCGGGCCTACGGACTGCCTCGGTCAGCATCCTGAAAATGCGTGCGCTTTCTCCGCTATGTCACCGTGCCTTGTACGGGTGATTACAGATTCGTCCCTGCCCTGGGTATCGGGGAGTAGCGAGTGGCCGGAGATGCGCCGAACATCCTTCTCAATGTTGCTGTCGCGGCGCAGCGTTCGTAGTAGCGGCCCAGCAGATGACGTCGAACGGCGGCGGATACTCCAGTCACGGTCCATGAGTAGGATGGAGAGGTAGCTACGAGGTTCCCTCAATTGTCCCAGTGATAGTCGTCCAGATAGTCGTATCCGGGATAGTCGTATTCTGGATAGTCATGGTTAGGCGGCAAGGCTGGGTGGGGCGACAAGGCTGTGTCGTGCCAGGGCGGACCGATTGGTTGTGGCACCGGTCGATCGGCGGCATCGAGGTCTGACGTCGAGGACGTCGGACGGGGCAACGGGACTCTTCTCGGCGCCGGCGGACTCGCGATGACGGTCGCGTAGGGGTTGTCATCACCGGGCTCTATCAGGTCGTAGACGCCGCCGTCGCCGGGAGGCTCGTGCGGCCTGATCACATGCGCCATTCGATCTTCTGGATCTCCCCTGCGCGCAACGGCAACCGGCGGTGCGTCGTGGATTTGATCTCGCGGATCGGGGCCGGGATCCGGGTGCTCAGATGCCACGTTCGGCTCAGCATCTGGTGCCTGCGGTGAGTTCTCCTCACGCGGCTGCTCATCGGCCGGTGACGCGGGCTCCAGCGAATCGGTTGGCTGGACGCCCGGCTCGGCCTCCTCCGGGCTGTCGAGATCGTTGCCTTCAGGCTCGGATTCATCCTCCGTCTCGATCTCGTCCTGCAGGTCTTCGACTGTTGCACGCATGGTATCGCTGGCTTCGGCGTGAGCGAGTCTGTGTAAGCCGACAATCTGTTCCACCAGAATCTTTGGATCCAACCGAAGGCCGGACTCGCTGAGCCGGATGTCGTGCAGCGACCCATTGGCGCCCACCTCGACAGTGACCGACTGATCGCTGGAGGAGGCAACTCCCCGAATGCGCAGCAGGGCTTCTTGCAGATGCTCGATCCGCGCGCGTTCGGCGGCTTCATCCATGACGAACCTCACTCCAGTTTCGGCGCGAGCCCAACGAGCTCTTCTGCGCGGCAGTCGACACGACGCTTGCGGCGAGGAAACATGCTGCTCATGCACGACACGATCGTCCATCGGGTGCCGCACCCGGCTCTGAACTCGCTGCCACCTCCCCCGCAGTCGGCGGCCGGTTCCAAAGATTGTTCGGATTCGAGGGAACCACTCCCGAGTCTGCCGCGTCATACCTAGTGACACAACAGATCTCGGGGGGCAACGTGGTGAATACCACCAGGAAGTCGGGCTCGGCCGTAATGGGCGTGTACTCAGCCTGCTCTCGGAGGATGTTGGTTCGCGCGACAGAGTCCGTGAAGGCCTCGGTGCGTGCGACCGATCGAACCGAACAGCCGCACAGTAAGGGGATTGTCATGGAGATGAACAGTGAGGGTGTGCATTTGCTGGCGGGCGGCCAGACTGCGTCCAGCCAGCTGCTGTGGACAAGCGCAGGGCGTTTGACCAGTGCCGCAGCCGATTTCGTTCCGGCGCAGGCCGGCCGCGACTACCAGGATCATGGGGCGCAGATTCAGGCAGCGATGGAAGCTATCGGCGTGCGGGTGACCGGCTGGGCGGCCGTCGTAGAGCAGAACGGCAGCAACCTGGCGACGAGCGCGAACGCGATAGCCGACTCGGACGATACAGCGGCCGCCGGTATCAACTCGATCGAAGGAGCACGGTAATGCAGGCGGCCCAGGGCAGCAGCGACGTCGACCGGATCTTGGCTCAGGGACTCGGCAAACTGAATAGCCTCGGACAGTTCATGTCTCTGTACCAGGATTGGACCGGAACATACCCGAATGAGACGAGTCCGGACACGCTCATCGATGGCTATCAGCAACAGCAGGGTATGAGCGTGGAAGCGCTCCGCACGTATGCGACCACCCTGAGCGACGAGCTGACAGTGACGCTGAATGATCTCGCCGTCGATCAGCAGTCTCAGCTCACCGAGCTGAACTCGGTCTGGAACGAATCCACGGGATCGTCCGCGGCGGCGCAGGCGCAGTCGCAGCTGGGTGTCGGTCTGACTGCTGACACCGAGTCGCTTTCCCTCACCGCGAATACCGTCACCACGGCGGCCGACACCCTCGAGCGCATGGTTTCGCAGAAGGCGTCCGCGATCGAGCAAAGCCTCAGCGACAATATCGCCGGCCTATCGTTTCAGCAGGTCAGTCAACTCGTGGACTACGCCAAGAACGGTTTCGGCGGATCGAGCTCCGAAGAGGCGGCGGCGAAATTGCGCGCGATCCTTCCTGAATACCCGGGCGGTGGTTCCGATGTCGCTTGATCCTCAGCAGTACGCGACTCAATGGCTCAACACGGTGTTCAAGCCTGATGTCGAGAACAAGGTTCAACTCGTCTCAGGGTTGAATACCGCAACAGACAGTGCCGTGTCGGGGTCATTGCAGACGGTCGCGGGACAGATGAATAGTGTGGCAAATGGTGGCGGCGCGGGTGACGGGGCCAAGGCGACTACCGGTGACGGGGCCAAGGCGACTACCGGTGACGGGGCCAAGGCGACTACCGGTGACGGGGCCAAGGCGACTACCGGTGACGGGGCCAAGGCGACTACC
>NZ_JBHWZY010000484.1:0-1209 GCF_042727815.1 Nocardia sp. NPDC060220 | reverse complement strand
CGGTGACGGAGCCAAGGCGACTACCGGTGACGGAGCCAAGGCCACCACTGGTGACGGGGCCAAAGGTGGCGGCAGCGGAACCACAGACATGGGCACGGCTGGCGTGTGGCGGCCGGGAGACATCGCGAACGTAATAGATTCGGCCAGCAAAATCACCGGCAACATTCCTGACCTGATCAAGGCTATCGGCTCGTTGGATGATGACGTCGACGACATCATCAAGGCTGGCGGCGAGGCCATCAAGTCAGGCGGCCAAGGCATCGCGACGGTGCTCGACTCGGTCGACAAAATGGACAACCAGACGAACACCGGTGCTGCTGCCGCTCCCTCTGCTGGCGACAGTGGCGGAAAGCCGTCTGGTGGTGACAGTACGTCGGGTGGTGGAAAGCCGTCTGGTGGTGACAGTACGTCGGGTGGCGGAAAGCCGTCTGGTGGTGACACTACGTCTGGTGGTGGCACGACGTCGGGTGGTGGAAGCCCGTCGGGTGGTGGCACGACCTCGGGTGGTGGAAGCCCGTCGGGTGGCGGCACCACGTCGGGTGGTGGAAGCCCGGCCACTGCCCCGGCGAGCATTTCGCAGCCATCCTCACTCATGGGGCTACCGCCGGTCCGTCCGCAATCCGATAGCGAGCAGGAACACCGGCGCGACTCGCGCTTCACGACCCCCATCACGGCTACGAGCGAGCAACAGGAGGTCCAGTCATGAATCCGATTGCACGGCTGGAAGCTATAGCTGACCAGCACACATCGGCGGTAAAACGTATTCAGGATCGATTCGAACAAGCCGACCAGCGTGCAAGAGAGGCTTCCCGAGAACTCGCCGCCCAGGAGCGGCGACGCCGCCAGTCCAACCGCGACAAGCAGCCCGTGCCGCGGAAGTCGACTTCTCGCACCCTCACTCCCAGCGATCTACTCGGCCATCCCGAGCTGCTCGTGTGGGCCCTGAGGAAATAGCAGTCGACGTTTCAGCCGTTACGGCGAGGTAGGCGTGGGCGAGCTTGGTCGGGGTGACATGCCGATACCAGGCGTGGTAGCGCCGGACCTGATACTGGTCGAGCCTACCTCGGCTTTCGCCGTGTATCGGCGGTGCCTGCCGCGCAGACCCAGGCCGATCCGGACGAGGCTTTGTCAGGAGGCCGCGCGGGTGGAGACTACATCTCCGGCCGCTTTGGTTGAATCACCACGAAAGCCCCGCCGCCTCCTTGAAGG
>NZ_JBHWZY010000483.1:0-5297 GCF_042727815.1 Nocardia sp. NPDC060220 | reverse complement strand
GAGCAATGCGGCCAGCCGATCCAGCCGCGCCTGCTGCCAGCCGCCGGAGGGGTGTGGTGCGGTGACCACGTCGAGCGGGATCTGAAACGCCGAGAACAACGCGCGCAGATCGGGTTCCAGCTCGTCGTCGACCACCAGCAGCACCGGATGGCCCAGTGCTTTGCAGGCCAGCGCCAGGCCCAGTCCCAGCGTGCCGCTGGTGGATTCGATGATCGTCGCGCCCGGCGCGAGCTCACCTCTCGCCGCAGCGGCGCGCAACATCGACACTGCCGCACGGGCTTTCATGCCCGCTACGCTCGCTGCCTCGAGTTTCGCTGTGTACCAGCTGTTTCCGGACGAAATGGGCACGGCGGGTGTGCCGCCGATCAACTGCAGAAGCGCGGGTTGCGGGGGTGTCATGACAGCTCTCGGTAGGTGACGACGGCACTCGGTCCGCCGTCGAGGGAGAAGAACGGGTAGGGCTCGGCCGAGACCGCGTGCACGCCCGCGCCCAGGAACCAGGGCAGCACCGCGCTGCCGGTCTGGGCGAACAGCACCAGCGGCAGGCCGCGCCGGTTCGCCACGGCCCGGAATTCGTCGAATGTCTCGTTACCCAGCGACATTCCGGTGACCAGCAGCGCGTCGTAGTCCGACGGAGCGTCGGCGACCGACTCGAACACCGGCTCACCCCATTCGGTGACGCCACCGGCGAGGTCGCACGGCAGATACGTGATGGCGCGCGCCCGCAGTTCGGCGAGCAGCGAACCGACGACGCCCACCACCAGTACCCGCGACACCCCGGCGGGCAGCAGGTCGACGACGGTGCTCGCCCGGCGGCGCGACTTCGTCAGCGAGGTCGGCCCCTCGATCACCACCTGTTCGCCCTGCACACCACCCGCGTGCGGATGCGGACGCACGTGCATCAGATAGGCATCGAGCGCGGCGATCCGGACCGCGGGCACCGGATGCGCGAGCAGTTCGTCGATCGTCGCCGCGACACAGCTGTCGACCAGATCGTCGGCGGCAGAGCCGGGTTCGAGACCACATGAGCCCACCGCCGCGCCGACCCGCAGGCTCAGCACCTCGTTGCGGTATCCGCGAGAGCGGCCCGCGTGCCGGGTGCCGTAGGCGGTGCGAAACGCCGTGGACGCGTGCAGGGTTGCGGGTTCGGGTCCGAGCCTGCCCCGGCGCGCCCACGTGATGAGCTCGGCGACGGAGTCGGGGCGCACAGCGGCGGCGATCATCGCGCAGCGTCGAGGTCGAAACGGAGATCGGCGATCAACCGCTGTGCGAGATCGCCGGTGGTGCGGTGCGTGTCGTCCACCACCATGACGTGACCGAGATAGGTGTTGTTGTCGGTCGCGGGGCGCACCTCGGTGCCGGGATCCGCCAGTTTGCGCTCCACGATCCTGGGGTCCGCCGCCCAGTTCTGTGCTCCGTCCACCGTGGTCAGCAGGCCGGTATCCGTCGGAACCGCGAACGCGACGGCCGCGCTGGCGATACCGGTCTCCCGGGGCGTGACGTCGGGCTCGCCGCCCGCGACAGCTTCGGCGTGCACGGCGGTGAGGTCGATTCCGGTGACCCGTCGCACCAGTTCGGTGATGCGATTCCCGGCGGGGCGGGGGTTCACCTCGATCAGGCGGGGGCCGTGCGCGCCGAGTTTGACCTCGGTGTGGGCGACGGTCGCGTCGAGACCGAGCGCGGTGATCGCCGCGACTGCCAGCTCGGCCACCGCGGTGGAATCTCCGGGCTCGAGGGCCGCGGGGAACATGTGGCCCGACTCGATGAAGGCGGGGGCACCGGTGATCCGTTTGTCGGTCACTCCGATCACCGTCGTCCGCCCGGCGACGGTGACGGTTTCCACGCTGAATTCCGGCCCGTCCACGCACTCTTCGAGCAGGACGAGTGCTGAGCGGTGCTGTCCTCGGGCGTTGATCGGGAATCCGGCGATGGCATCCACCGCGACGCGCAACTCGGCCTCGTCGCCGACCCGGCGCACGAACATCCCGCCGCAGAGGTCGACCGGCTTGACCACCAGTGGATAGCCGAGTTCGGCTGCGGCGCCCACGATCTCATCCCATTCCCGCGCGACGGCGAAGGCGGGACCGGCGACACCGGCGGCACGGCAGATCAGCCTGGTCCGGTACTTGTCGCAGGCATCGGCCACCGCGGTCCGGCCGGGCCCGGGCAAGCCGAGATCGGCGGCGATCGCGGCGACGGTCGGCAGATAGTAGTCGCACGAGGTGAGCACGCCGTCGAAACCGAATGCCGCCTGCAGTTTTCGTACGTACGGCAGCAGTGTCGACTCGTCGTTGGTGTCGGCGGTGAACACGTTGGCCGCCCCGAGCAGGGGATGTGGCAGGGGTGTTCCCGGCCGCAGGTAGTGCCCGAGATCTCGGGTCAGGAAGCTGAATTCGTGGCCACTGTCCTCGATTCCCGCCGGGAGCAGGGTGCTCATCGAACCGACCCAGCTCTCCACCATCAACAGGTGTCCCACATGTCCTCCAACCTCGAGCAAGATGCTAATGATAACCATTATCAATAGAAATGCGATAGTCGAGAAAGGTCAGCAGGTTCGTTACTGCTGCGAAGGGACCCGGGCTCGCATTACGCTGCGGATATGAGCTCTGCCGTGCACGGATTCACCGACGATGCCCTGGGAACGTTGGACGCGGTCGGTGTCGCCGCGGCGTTGCGCGCGGGGGAGGTGAGCCGGTCGGAGGTTCTCGAGGCCGCGATCGCCAGGACGCGGCGGGTCGATCCGAGGCTGGACGCGGTGCAGGTGACGTGCTTCGATCGCGCGGCGTCGGCGCCCGAGACCGCGGGGGTCTTCGCCGGGGTGCCCGCGTTCGTGAAGGACAACACCGATATCGCGGGGCTGCCCAGCTGCCACGGCTCGGCCGCGTTCACACCGCATCCGGCCACGGTGACCAGCGGTCCCGGCGCGCAGTTCCTGCACTCGGGCGTGATCGTGCTCGGTAAGTCGACGCTGCCGGAATTCGGGCTCACCGCGAGCACCGAATTCACCGATCGCGCGCCGACCCGCAATCCGTGGAATCCGGAGTACTCGGCGGGCGCCTCCTCGGGCGGTTCGGCGGCACTCGTGGCGGCCGGGGTGGTGCCGATCGCGCATGCCAACGACGGTGGCGGCTCGATCCGCATTCCCGCCGCGGCCAACGGTCTCGTCGGCCTGAAAACCACCCGCAACCGCCTGCTCGACCAGCCCGGCGCCCGCAAACTGCCGGTGCATCTGGTCGCCGAGGGCGTGGTCACCCGCTCGGTCCGCGATACCGCGCACTACCTGGCCGCCGTGGAACGATTCGGCGCGAATCCGGCGCTGCCGCCGGTGGGGCTGGTCGAGGGGCCGAGTGCGCGACGGCTGCGGATCGGCCTGATCACCGCCGATGTCCTCGGCCGACCGGTGCACGCCGACAACGGCGCGGTCCTGGCCTCGGCGGCGAAGGTACTCGAAGGTCTCGGCCACGAGATCGTCGAGATGCGGCTGGATGTGGATCCGCGCTTCGTCGAGGACTTCAAGCAGTACTGGGCGGTGATGGCCGCGGCGATGGCGCTGTCGTTCCGGCTGGGCCACCGCGGGTACTTCGATTCGCGCAAACTCGACCCGTTCACCACCGGTCTGATCGGGCTGGCCAAGCGCAATCCGCTCGCGGTGGCCGCGTCGACGTGGCGGTTGCGCGGGGGAGTCGCGGCCTATGACCGGCATTTCGCCGAGGTCGACGTGCTACTCACCCCGGTGCTCTCGCATCCCGCGCCGCGCATCGGCGAGCTCGCGCCCGGCCAGCCGTTCGACGCGCTGTTCGCCAAGCTCGCCGACTACGTCGGCTTCACCCCGCTCAACAACGTCGGTGGGGGACCCGGCATTTCGCTGCCGCACGGCCTGGTGCCCAGCGGTCTGCCCGGATCGATCCAGCTGGCCGCGCGCCGTGGTGACGAGCGGACGCTGCTCGACCTGGCCTACCAGCTGGAAGCGGCGAGCCCGTTCCCGCGGATCATCGATCGGGCTGCTGCCGCGGGTGCCGCCTGATCATGTGGTGCGCACCGCGCTGATCAGGCGCTCGTCACCGCGTTGATCAGTTGTTGCGCGCCGCGACATTGATCGGGCGCAGCCGGCCCGGGCTGTCGGTGCCCGCGTCGAACGCCCAGTGCTCGCCGTCCCAGCCGGGGTAGTCGGCGCGCCATCGATCCACGAGGCGGGCGTCCTCGAGCGAGGCGACCACGCCGGCCGAACCGGTGTACTGCAGCCGCTCGTACTTGTGCCGAGTGACGGTGTCGACGGTGTGAACGGTGACCAGGGCTGACATTGACCCTCCGGGATCGAGACGAACGGTGACGTGACGAGTGCGCTACCCGGACCGTCGGCCCGGGTGCTGCGGTGGCGCGTCACCGCTCGATCCGAGAGTATGCCGCTCGCCGTGACACCGCGCAGGTTTTGAAAATCCAGTTCTTCGGATTGTTGGGTACCCGTTATGCACATCGTCGGTTTGCAAGATTTGGTTACGGCGGTGGTGGCGGTTCACCAGCTCGGGCGGACTCGCCCCGGGGTGACGACGCGACCCAGCGCCTTGCTGACCTGGGTGAGGGTGGTTGCGCCGAGGGTGTCCGACCAGGTCTGGGTGAACTCGGCCATGGCGGCGTCGGCGGCTCGCGTGCATGCCCAGCCGCGTTCGGTGAGGGTGATCAGGCGGGCGCGCGCATCGCGCGGGTGTGGATTGCGATCGGCATAGCCCTTGGTGACCAGCTCGTCGACCAGCTGACTGGCTGCCTGTTTGGTGACGCCGAGGTGGTCGGCGATCTCCCCGACCGTCGCGCCGTCGGGCGCCATGCGGACGAACGCGAAGCCGTGCGTCGGCCGGATGTCGGTGAATCCCGCCGCGGCGACCCTGGCGTGCACCGCCTCGGTCACCTCGGCCGCTGCCGCGAGCAACAGGAGGGGGAGGTCTGCGTTCACGGGCACGACAGTCATTCTGGCACTTGACACAATAGTCAATCTACTTGACTATATAGACAAGTTGCTTGACCTTATGGAGGTTTCGAATGCCGGTGATCCGTTCCGCAGACGCGCAGGTGCACGAGGTGCACAACGCCCGCTTCACGTCCCTCGTCCGACCCGGCACCGGCAGTGCCGAGCTGTGCGTCTGGCAGACCGAGGTTCGGGCCGATTCGGTCGGCGTGCCCCATCGCATCCTGGGTGAGGAGGCGTTCGTTGTGCTGTCGGGCGAGGTGACCATGACGATCGACGGCGAATCCACGCCGATGAAACCCGGTGACGCGGCGGTCGCGCCCGCCGGTTCGATGAT
>NZ_JBHWZY010000482.1:0-5306 GCF_042727815.1 Nocardia sp. NPDC060220 | reverse complement strand
TCCCTATGTCGGCGCGGGCGTGCTGGCCAGCGCGGCGGGCATGGACAAAGAGTTCACCAAGAAATTGCTGGCCGCCGAATCGTTGCCCGTCGGCGTGCAGGTCGTGCTGCGGCCGGGCACCGAGACCCTGTCCGAGGCCGACCGGACCCGGATCGGCCTTCCTGCCTTCGTGAAGCCCGCGCGCGGTGGCTCCTCGATCGGCATCACCAAGATCACCGATTGGGCCGATCTCGCCGCGGCCATCGCCGCCGCCCGTGCGCACGACCCCAAGGTGATCATCGAAGCGGGCATCGTCGGACGCGAAGTCGAGTGTGGCGTACTGGAATTCGCCGATGGTGAGGTGCGCGGCAGCGTCGTCTCCGAGATCCGCATGCCCGATGCCGACGCGGCCGCCCCCGAGTTCTACGACTTCGCCACCAAATACCTCGACGACGTGTGCGAATTCGATGTGCCCGCCAAGCTCGACGACGATGTCGCCGACGAGATCCGGGAGCTGTCGGTGCGTGCGTTCCGCGCGCTGGACTGCCAGGGGCTGGCGCGGGTCGACTTCTTCGTCACCGAGAACGGTCCGGTGATCAACGAGATCAACACGATGCCCGGCTTCACGCCGATCTCGCAGTACCCGCGGATGTGGGAAGCGACCGGTATCGACTACCCGACGCTGGTGTCGACGCTGATCGAGACGGCGCTCGCGCGCGGAACCGGGCTGCGATAGTTCTGTTCGGCCGCAGGGCTTTCGGCGGCGTTGTGCGCGAAAGCCCCACGGCGCCAGTCGATTAGCTCAGAGTTCGCCCGGAGTCGGTTCGCGGGCAGGCAGATTCGCGTTGATGATGTCGGACACGGTCTGCACCGCGCTGGTGCCGGAGCCGTCGGGGACGGTCAGCGCGATGTAGGTCTCGCGGTCGACGGCGAACCAGGTGCCGGTCTTGCCGACCTCGTCGCGGACCTGGAACCACTTCACGCCGTCGATCACCGTCAGCGGTGACGCGCGGTTGAACTCGAGGGGGCGGTCGAGGCCGCAGCGCAGCGTGATCGGGTCGCCGCCGTCGGGGAGCTGCCAGGCGCGGGTGGCCGGCGGGGCGGGTTCGACAAGGGTCGACTTGGTGTAGTCGCCGAGCTCGGCGGGCAGCGCCGGGAGCAGTGTTTGGCAGGCGGGGCCGTCGGCGGCGGGGGCCGGGACCGGGCCGAGGGCGAGGGGCTCGCGTTCGACGGGGGCGCGCAGGGCGATGAAGGCGGCGACCAGGACGGCGACGATCAAGACGACGGGCAGGGCGACCGCGGTGGCGATCAGCGCGGGAGAGTGGTGTGACTCGAGGTCGGCATCGTCGGAGTCCTCGTCGTCGGACTCCGAATCGCCCGCGTCCCTGTCTGTGTCGGCGGCGAGGCTCGGCTCGGTGGCGGGTTCCGGCTGGGCGCCTTCGCCGGACGACGGATTGTCGTCGGACGTCGGCTCGTCGCCGGACGATTTCGCGTCGGCAGCGGCGGTGTCGTCGGGAGTGGTCGCCTCGTCGCGATCCTCCGGTGTCGAGTCCGCCATAGCTGTGTGGTCCTTCCGTTCGCTGGTTCGCCTGCGCCGTCGGTGGTGCCCGATCGCCTCCGAAAGGGTACCGTCGGGGCGATTTCGTCGGTCAGCAGCACAGCGGGAAGGGGTCGGTCATCAGCGAGGACAGCCGTCCGCAGACGGTGCGTGAGCTGGGCGAATTCGCCTTGATCGACCGGATCAACGCCGGTCGGGAGCAGGCCGCGCACGTGCTGCTCGGCCCCGGTGACGACGCCGCGCTGGTCGCGGCGCCCGATGGGCGGTTCGTGGTGAGCACCGACATGCTCGTCGAAGGCAGACACTTCCGCCTCGACTGGTCCTCGCCCGTCGACATCGGCCGCAAGGCCATCGCCCAGAACGCCGCCGATGTGGTGGCGATGGGTGCGCGGCCTACCGCGTTCGTGGTCGCGCTCGGCTGCCCGGCCGGCACCCCCGTGTCCGTGGTCGAAGGGATCGCCGACGGGATGTGGATCGAGGCCGGCCGCGCCGGGGGTTCCATCGCGGGCGGCGACCTGGTGCGCAGCGATCAGCTGATCGTCTCGGTGACCGCGTTCGGCGACCTCGGCGGACAGCCCGCGATCACGCGCTCGGGCGCGGTGGCCGGTGACATCGTCGCGGTGGCAGGCGAACTCGGCTGGTCCGGCGCCGGGCTGGCCGTCCTGACCGGCGGCGCGGACCTCGCCGATCCCGAGTTCACCTATGCCCTTGCGACACATCGTGTTCCGCAGCCGCCGTACGCGGCGGTGATCGACGCGTTCGGCGCGCACCCCCCGACCGCCCTCACCGATGTCTCCGACGGACTGCTCGCCGACCTCGGGCATCTCGCCGCCGCCTCGAACGTCGCGATCGACGTGCACAGCGCGGCGCTGGCCGACCCCGAACTGGCGGCCCTCGCGACATTGCTCGATGCCGATGCCGCGCAATGGATTCTGGCCGGCGGCGAAGACCACGCCTTCGCCGGAACCTGGCCGGCCGAGGTGGCGCTCCCCGCGGGCTGGCGGCCGATCGGCGTAGTAACCGCAGGCAGTGGCGTCACCGTCGACGGCGTGACACCCACCGGCGGCACCGGCTGGGAATCGTTCCGTGGGGCGGACGCCACGCCCACCGACGGCGAACGATAGGTTGTGCGGTCATGGGTGCCAAACCACTGTCGGAGATCATCGATCCGGGCTGGGCCCGGGCACTGGAGCCGGTCACCGACCGCATCAGCGAAATGGGCGAATTCCTTCGCGAAGAGAACGCGGCGGGCCGCGGCTATCTTCCCGAAGGGGAGAACGTGCTGCGCGCGTTCCAGCGCCCGTTCGACGCGGTGCGCGTGCTGATCGTCGGCCAGGATCCGTACCCGACACCGGGCCACGCGATGGGGCTGAGTTTCTCTGTCACACCGCAGGTTTCGCCGGTTCCACGCAGCTTGTCCAACATCTTCGCCGAATACAGCAAGGATCTCGGCTTCGATACGCCGACCTGCGGAGACCTGAGCCCCTGGTCGGATCAGGGTGTGCTGCTGCTGAACCGGGTACTCACCGTCACCCCCGGCGCGCCCGCCTCGCACCGGGGCAAGGGCTGGGAAGCGGTCACCGAGCAGGCGATCCGGGCGCTGGTCGCCCGTGACGAGCCGCTCGTGGCGGTGCTGTGGGGCAACGACGCCCGCTCACTGAAACCCACACTGGTCGACGCCGAGGTGCCCTACGTCGAGTCGGCGCACCCCTCACCGCTTTCCGCCTCGCGCGGGTTCTTCGGTTCACGACCGTTCTCCCGGGTCAACGAACTGCTCGACGAACTCGGCGCCGACCCCGTCGACTGGCGGCTGCCCTGACCCGGGGCGTCGCCCGCACCAGAAGAGAATGATGAAGGAGCACAACCCGATGCACATCTCCACCGTTCGCGCTGCCCTCGCGACCGCCGCCGTCGCCGCCGCCATCACCGCGGGCGCGGGCTCGGCCACCGCCGCAGGCCTGCAGCTCGAGCCCTACAACGAGCAGGCCGCACCGGTGGCCACCACCCAGGTCGGCGAGGAATGGACCTCCACCGGCACCTCGACCATCTCCTCGGGCGTGAACGCGAAGGTGACCTGCCTGCTGCAGAACACCTTCAGCGCCCTCGGCGCTGCTTGTTAGAGCGGCTGGCGCCGCGGGGTTTTCGGCCCTGAGGGCCTCACATCCGAAGGGCGATACTGCGCCTTCGGCGTTCCGTCTCGCCCTTCGGATGTGAGGCGGCCGAAACCCCGTGGTGGCTGACACCCGGCGTGGCGTTGGTCGCGCCGGGGTGGTCAGTTCAGTCGCGGGAGTTGGTGACTTCTATGTCGAAGTTGGTGGCTTCTAGGTGAGGCCGACGTAGTTCGGCTTGCGCTTGCCGACGAAGGCGTCGACGCCTTCGCGGCCGGTGTCGCTGTTCGCGGCGGCCGAGATGCTGTCGCGTTCGGCATCGAGCTGCTGGTCCAGAATCGCTGTGGGCGACTGGGCCAGCAGTTTTTTCATGGCCGAGTAGGTGGCGCGGGGGCCGTTGACGAAGGTCTGTGCCAGGCGGAGGGCTTCGGCGCGGATGTCGTCGTCGGCGACCGTGCGGCTCAGGATGCCGAGGCGGACGGCTTCGTCGGCGTCGAGGACGGCGTCGGTGAGCAGGATCTCGCTGGCGCGGCCCAGGCCGACGATGCGGGGGAGCAGCCAGGACATGCCGCCGTCGGGGGACAGGCCGATGCCGGGGTAGGCGGGGCGCAGTTTCGTCGAGGGCCCACCGATCGCGATGTCGGCGGCGCAGACCAGGCTCATGCCCGCACCCGCCGCCCAGCCCTGCACCGCGGCGATCACGGGAACGGGGGCGGCCGCGAGCGCGCGGACGAACTCGTGGAGTTCGTCGGCCAGCTGGTGCAGGTAGGCGCCGCGGTCATCGGCCCCGGCGAAATTGCGGACATTGCCGCCCGCGCAGAAGTTCGCGCCCGCGCCGGTGAGCAGGATCGCGCCGACCGACGGGTCGAGGGCGCGCAGGGCCGCGGTGCCCGCGTTGATCAGGTCGAAATCCATCGAGGTGCCCGCGGCGGAGGTGGCGATGGTCAGCTGGAGCACGCCGTCGATGATCTCGGCGGCGGCGACCGGTTCGGTGGTACTCATGGCGTCACATTAACCCGGCTCGCGTCGCCACAATTGTTCGGGCAGCAGGGTGAACGGGTCGGTGCGGCGGTTGCCGGTGTCGGTGAAGCCGTGCCTGCGGTAGAAGGCGTGGGCGCGCGGATAGTCGGCGAAGACCCAGAGGGTGCACGGCGATCCGGGGGCGGCCGCCTCGATCAGGGCGTCGGCGATGCCGGTGCCGTGCCAGGCACTGCGGACGTAGAGCGCTTCGAGTTCGGCCTCGGCCTCGGTGGACGGGCACCGGTCCGCCGGTCGACCGGGTACGGGCCGATCCCGCCCGGCGGCGAAACCGATCAGGCGGTCGCCGGCCAGCGCGACCGGCAACCGGTGGGTGCCCGCGGCACGACGACGTTCCCAATTGATCGCGGAGCGTTCGAGGTCGAAGCCGTCGAGGATGTGGGCGGGCACGAGCGTGTCGTAGGCCTCACGCCAGCTGGCGATGTGGCACGCGGCGAGTTCGGTGACCCGGTTCGCCGTGAGCGGCGCGATCCGCCAGTCAGACACGGCGCACTCGTTCGAGGGCGCGGGGCCGTTGTACGACAACGCCCCGGATCACCCACGAGGGGTGCCGGGGCATTGTCGGCAGAATGTACGGGCTGAAAATCAGCCGCGGACGACCTTGCCCGCCTTCAGGCAGGAGG
>NZ_JBHWZY010000481.1:0-5307 GCF_042727815.1 Nocardia sp. NPDC060220 | reverse complement strand
CTGCTCGCGTTCGCCCTCGCCCTCGCCCTCGGCACCACCGCCCGCGTGCGCAATCTCGCGGCACGCGGCAGTGCCAGGGTCATGATCGAATTCTTCCGCGGCACCTCACTGCTGGTGCAGATCTTCTGGCTGTTCTATGTACTGCCGTTGCTCGGCTACAAGCTCGACCCGCTGTTCTGCGGCATCCTGGCGCTCGGCCTCAACTACGGCGCCTACGGCGCCGAGGTGGTGCGCGGCGCGCTCAACGCGGTGCCGCGCGCGCAGTTCGAGGCGGCGGTCGCGCTGAACTTCAGTCCGTGGCAGCGGATGCGCAGGGTGCTGTTCCCGCAAGCATGGGCGCTGATGCTGCCCTCGCTGACCAATCTGCTGGTCCACCTGCTCAAAGGCACCGCAGTGGCGTCCTACATCACCCTGCACGACCTGACCTACGAGATCGGTGACCTGCGCAAGACCACCAGCGACACGCTGTTCTCCTTCGGTGTCGGCCTGGTCATCTACTTCGTCCTCGGCTACCTGCTCACCCTGGGCATGAACCTGCTCGAAACCCGCGCCAAGACCAAGCTGGGTCGCGGCGCGTCGCTCAAGGAGGTCCTCAGCCTGGCGCCCGACGACACGAAGGTGGCGCCATGAGAGCCGAATGGAGTTGGGAGCGCGCCCGCGAGGCGCTGCCGGTGCTGTGGGACGGCTTCCAGATCACACTGCTGGCCACGGTGCTCGGCTTCGCCCTGGCCGCGGTGCTCGGGCTGGCGATCGCGATCATCCGTCGCACGATGCCGCGCCCGATCGCCGCGCCGGTGCACGCGGTGAGCGAGTTCGTCCGGCTCACCCCGCTGGTCGTGCAGCTGCTGTTCGCCTACACACTGTTCACGCAGTTCTCGGCGTTGCAGATCGGCATCGTGGTGCTGGGCATCCACTATTCGAGTTACCTGGCCGAGGTGTACCGGGCCGGGATCGAGGCGGTGCCGAAGGGACAGTGGGAGGCAGCGCGCGCCCTGTCGTTGCCGCCTGCCCGCACCTGGGGCGCGGTGGTGCTGCCGCAGGCGATCCGGGCGAGCCTGCCCGCGCTCGGCACCAACGCCGTCTCGATGTTCAAGGACACACCGTTCCTGTTCGCCATCTCGGTCGTCGAATTGGTGACCGCCGCACAGCAATTCGGGGCACGCAATTTCGCGTACCTGGAGTCGATCACGATGGCCGGGGTGTTCTTCCTCGTCGCCAGCTACCCGACGTCTGTGCTGATCAGAAGACTGGAGAAGCGACTTGCCTACTACTGACGAGATGATCCGATTCGATCAGGTGGTCAAACGCTTCGGCGACCTCACCGTGCTCGATCACCTCGATTTCAGCGTGCGCCGCGGGGAGAAGGTCACCCTGATCGGGCCGTCGGGGTCGGGCAAGACCACCATTCTGCGGCTGCTGATGACCCTGGAGACGATCAGCGACGGCGTGATCTGGGTCGACGGTGAACCACTCACCCACACCGAGCGCGGCGGAAAGCTGGTGCCCGCCAAGGAGAAACACCTGCGCGCGGTGCGGACCAAGATCGGCATGGTGTTCCAGCAGTTCAACCTGTTCCCGAACATGACGGTGCTGGAGAACATCACCGAGGCGCCGATCCATGTGCTCGGCAAGTCGAAAGACGAAGCGCGCGAACGTGCTCGCCATCTGCTCGACGTCGTCGGCCTGTCGGACAAGGCCGGCGCGCATCCCTCGCAGCTGTCGGGCGGGCAGCAACAGCGGGTCGCGATCGCCCGGTGCTGCGCGATGGATCCGAAGGTCATGCTGCTCGACGAGGTGACGTCGGCCTTGGATCCGGAACTGGTCGGCGACGTCCTCGACGTGCTGCGCACCATCGCCGAAACCACCGACATCACCATGCTGATCGTCACCCACGAGATGCGTTTCGCGCGCGAGGTCTCGGATCGGGTCCTGATGTTCGACTCCGGCCGCATCGTCGAACAGGGCCCGCCGGAGCAGATCTTCGAAGCACCGACCAACGAGCGCACGCGCAAGTTCCTCGAAGCCGTGCGCTGAACCACGCGGACAGCGGATCGGCGCGGGTCCAGCGAGGCCGCTGACCGCCGGACGACCGGTCCGCGGCGGGGCGGGGCGCGGTGGTGGTTGCGGCGACGATTACCGTTGTCGATCGTGCTGGTGCTGCTGCCTCCCTCCGAAACCAAGTCCGACGGCGGATCGGGCGTGCCGCTGGAACTCGCCGATCTCGCGATGCCGCAGCTCAGCGCGATTCGCGACAAGTTGATCACCGAGGTCGTCCAGCTGGCGGCCGACCCCGCTGCCTCGGCCGCGGTGCTCGGTCTGGGTAAAGGCGCCGACGCGGAGATCGCCCGCAACGCGAGCCTGCGCACGTCGGCGACCCGCCCCGCCCTCGAGCGCTACACCGGGGTCCTCTACGACGCCCTGGACGCGAAGTCGTTCACCACGGTGCAGCGGGCCAAGGCATTCGCCCGCCTGGGGATCGGATCGGCCCTGTTCGGCGCGGTTCGCGCGGCCGACCCCATCCCCGCCTACCGCCTCTCCGGCGGCACCAAACTGCCAGGGCTGCCGACACTTTCGGCCCTCTGGCGCGACGTGCTGCCCGACGCTCTCTACGCGGAGGCCGCGGGCGAGCTCGTCATCGACCTGCGGTCGGGTACCTACCAGCAACTCGGCCGAGTCCCCGGCGCCATCACCGCCAATGTGCTCACCGAGCACCCGGACGGCTCACGCACGGTGGTCAGCCACTTCAACAAACATCACAAGGGTCTGCTCGCCCGCGCGCTGGTCCTCACCCGCGCCGACCCCACCGACATCCGCGCCGTTACCCGGGTAGCCACCAAGGCAGGCCTGCGCGCCGAAATCGCCTCCCCCACCGAACTTCTGATCATCACTCGGTGACGGGCGCCATCAGCTGGATGAGGTTGCCGCAGGTGTCGTCGAACACCGCGGTGGCGAACGCGCCCATCGGGGCGGGGGCCTGCGTGAAGAAGACATCGCGGTCGAGCAGCCGGCGGTATTCGGCGTCGAGATCGTCGACGGTGAAGACGATGACGGGGATACCTTCGGCGCTCAGTGCCGTTTTGTAGGCCTTGGCGGCCGGATGCTGGTCGGGCTCGAGCAACAACTGGATGCCGTCGACATCGGCGGGTGAGACGAGGGTGAGCCAGTCGAATTCGCCGAGCGAGACCTTGTCTTTGACCTGGAAGCCGAGCACGTCCGTGTAGAAGGCCTCGGCCTTGGCCTGGTCGTCGACGAAAACGCTGGTCACTCCGATGCGGATCATGTGTCCTCCTGAGGGATGGGCCAACGCACCGAAATCGCCTGTAGCGGCGTGAAATCGGCGTGATGGAACTTGTATCGGCCTTGCCGGCGGGTATGGACGAGACCGACTTCCTCGAGCACGCCCAGGTGCTGGGTGATCGCCTGACGTGACGAGCTGATGCCGTGCTTGTTCACGAGGCGGGCGCACAATTCGAACAGGGTTTGCCCGTCGCGATCAGCCAGTTCGTCGAGCAGCGCGCGTCGTGTCGAATCCGCCAACGCGGTGAAGATATCGGTCACTCTGCACGCTCCGTTCACTCCCCTCGAACCATAGGCAAGTGTGCGCTTGCCTGTCAAGCGCAAGTGCTCGCTTGCCTGTCAAGCGCCACACCCCGCCCGCCAACCTCGCGCCGCCTCCACCAACCGGGCGCGAACCACGTCGACGTGTGGTCGCGACGGTGCGCCGATCCGGCGGGCCAGGAAGCCGGTGTTGATCGGCGGGTCGGCGGGATCGAGCAGCGTGACCAGCGTTCCGTCGGCCAGTTCCCGGCCGCACAGGTAGTGCGGAAGCACGCTGATCCCCGCCCCCGAGGTGACAGCGGCCAGTACCGCGCGCAGATCGCCGACGATCAGGGCGGGCTCGGTTTCCAGGCGGGTCTCGAAGACATGGCGCCAGTAGCGACGCAGGATCGGCAGATCGGCGGCGTAGCTGACGAGCGGGATGCCGTCGAGCGCGATCGGGCCCTCGGCCCGCAGACGGTCGGCGTCGATCCGGTCGGCGATCGACGGGGCTGCGACGAGCAGGAATTCCTCGTCGACGAGCGGTTCCGCCAGCACGGTCCGACCGCGTGGGCGGGTGGTGGCGAAGACCAGGTCCAGCGCCCCCGAATGCAATCGAGCGAGCAACTCGTCGGTCAGGCCGGTACTGACCGTGAGCCGCACACCGTCGGCGACCAACGGCGACAACGCGGGCACGATCTTGGCGGCCAGCATCTCCGCCGGTCCACCGAGCAGCACCGGCGGCTCGGGCGGGGCCGCCCGGGCGGTCGCCGCACCGCTGACGACCGCCTCCAGCTCCTCGAGTGGACCGCCCACCCGTGCCGCGAGCTCGTGACCGGCGGCGGTCGGCGTCACCCCGCGCGGCAGGCGTTCGAACAGCGGCCTGCCGAGGTGCCGTTCGAGCGCCTGGATCTGCGTGGTCACGGTCGGCTGGGACAGCCCGACCTGGGCGGCGCCCGCGGTGAGCGAGCCGGTGCGGAACACGGCAAGGAAGGTCCGCAGCTGCACCAGATCCATCGATCCATCGGCTGACCTATGTCTCATATAGGCAATCCTATTGGTCAGGAGATGCCATCAACCCTAGCGTTGTTCCCATGGCACACATCCTGTTCGTTCTCACCGGCACTGATCATTGGACACTGGCCGACGGCACCGAACATCCCACCGGCTACTGGGCCGAGGAATTCACGGCGCCCTATGCGGCCTTCACCGCCGCGGGCCACACCGTTACCGTGGCGACCCCGGACGGCGTTGTCGCGACCGTCGACCAGGCCAGCCTGGCCCCCGAGGTCAACGGTGGCGCCGACGGTGCGGCGGCGGTCGCCGAAATCCTGTCCGGCGCCGACGCATTGCGGAATCCGCTCGCTCTCGACAAGGTCGACCTCGCCGACTACGACGCCGTCTTCTATCCCGGCGGACACGGCCCGATGCAAGATCTCGCCGTCGACCCGGTCTCGGGCACCCTGCTCGTCAACGCCCTTGCCTCCGGCAAACCGCTCGGCATCGTCTGCCACGCCCCCGCCGCGCTACTCGCCACCGCCGAATCGGGCAACTCCCCCTTCGCGGGCTACCGCCTCACCGCGTTCAGCAATGCCGAGGAAACCCAGGCGGGCTTCGCCGACAAGGCGAAGTGGCTGCTCCAGGATCGCCTGGTCGCACTCGGTGCCGACTACCGCGAAGGCGACCCGTGGGCCCCGCACATCGAGGTGGACCGCAATCTCTACACCGGCCAGAACCCCGCGTCCGCGGGCCCGCTGGCCGCCGAAATGC
>NZ_JBHWZY010000480.1:0-5312 GCF_042727815.1 Nocardia sp. NPDC060220 | reverse complement strand
GATCGCCATCCTGACCCTGGGCGGTGGGCACCTGCAGACCGCGACCGGTGCGGTGATCGGCGGGCTCGGCGCCGCGCTGGTCATCCACCTCCTCGCGTTCCGGCACAACGTAGCCGGGTTCCGGCTGATCATCGTCGGCATCGGCGTCAGCGCCATGCTCGCCTCGATCAACACCTGGCTGATCCTGCGCGCCGACCTGGACGCGGCGATGTCGGCGGCGGCCTGGGGCGCGGGCACGCTCAACGGACTCTCGTGGCCGCAGGTCGGTCCCGCGGTGGTGATCCTCGCGCTGCTGGCGATCGCGCTGATCCCCGCGGCCCCCCGCTTACAGATCCTCGAACTCGGTGACGACACCGCCCGGGCGTTCGGCCTCGACGTCAGCCGGGCGATGCTGTGGCTGATCGTGCTCAGCGTCGCGTTCACGGCGGTGGCGACGGCGGTCGCGGGCCCGATCGCGTTCGTCGCCCTCGCCGCACCGCATCTGGCGCGCAAGCTGGCCCGCACACCGTCGATCGCGCTCGCGCCCTCGGCGGCGATGGGAGCGATGTTGCTGATCACCTGCGACTGGATCGCCCAGCACGCGTTCGCCCCGACGACCGTGCCGGTCGGCCTCGTCACCGTCTCGGTCGGTGGCCTGTACCTGGCGTATCTGCTGGTCGCCGAGGCGCGACGGAACTAGGAAAGCGAAAAGATGAACGACACTTCACGCCTGCGCGCCGACCGGGTCCGCCTCGGCTACAAGGGCACCACGATCAGCGACCAGCTGTCGGTGGATATCCCGGACGGCAAGTTCACGGTGATCATCGGCCCGAACGCGTGCGGCAAGTCCACGCTGCTGCGCGCGCTGGCCCGGCTGCTCACCCCCGAGTCGGGGACCGTGCTGCTCGACGGCAAACCGATCAGTTCCTACCCGGCGAAGCAGGTGGCCAGGCAGATCGGTCTACTGCCCCAGACCTCCACCGCGCCGGACGGCATCCGGGTCGCCGATCTCGTTGCCCGCGGCCGCTATCCGCATCAGACGCTGCTGCGGCAGTGGTCGAAGGCCGATGAGAAAGCCGTCACCTCGGCGATGGCGGCGACCGGTGTCACCGAGTTGTCGGCGCGGATGGTCGACGAGCTGTCGGGCGGTCAGCGCCAGCGGGTGTGGATCGCGATGGTGCTCGCCCAGGACACCCCGCTGATCCTGCTCGACGAGCCGACGACCTACCTCGACATCGCCTATCAGATCCAGTTGCTCGATCTGTGCCGGTCACTGAACCGCGAATCCGGGCGGACCGTCGTGGCCGTGTTGCACGACCTCAACCACGCCTTCCGCTACGCCGATCACCTCATAGCCATGCGCGACGGGCGGGTGGTCGCGACGGGTGCGCCCGCCGACATCGTGACCGCCGAGCTCGTCGACGAGGTCTTCTCGTTGCGGTGCCGCATCGTCGACGACCCGGAAACCGGTACGCCACTGGTGATTCCGCTGGCGCAGGATGCCGCCAAGGTGCGCTAGAGCTGCGGCGATGCGGCAGCCGAACATAGGTATTCCACAATTAGTTAAGTTAGGCTAACCTAACTTATTGTGAATGTGACGAGGGAGGGAGTTGCCGTGACAGATGGTCTCGAGTTGCCGCTGACCGGACCGCAGCTCGGCATCTGGAACGCCCAGCGCTTCGATCCCGAGTCCGGGCGCTACCTGGTCGGCGAGGTCCTGGAGATCACCGGGGACGCGCCGATCGATGTCGACCTGCTGAGCGAGGCGATCCGTCGCACCGTCACCGAGGCCGAGAACATGCGGCTGCGTTTCACCGAAACATCTGACGGGCCAAGGCAGTTCGTGAGCGATGCCGAAGCGGTGCTGCGACCGACCGTCGATCTACGGGCGGCTGCGGAGCCGATGGCCCTGGCCTACGAGGCTGTCGCGCTGGAGCGCGAGCAGGCCGCGCAACGGTGCCGAGGCATGGTCGACCGGCAGCTGTACAACTACACGCTGATCCGGATCTCCGACTGCGTGGTCTGGTGCGTGCAGCTCTACCACCACCTCATCGTCGACGGTTACAGCGCGGCGCTGCTCTCGCGCCGAGTCGCCGCCCACTACACCTCCCTCCGACGCGGAACACCCTCGCCGAAACAAACTTTCGGAACCATCGCCGAGCTGGTCGCCGAGGAGCAGGCCTATCGGGCAGGCCCCGAATTCGAGGCCGACCGCGCGTACTGGCGCGACCAGCTCACACCGTGGCCCGATCTCGACGGCCGCGGTCGCCACCTGGGCGGTGCGGTCGAGCGGACGATCCGCGCCGAGGCCATCCTGTCCACCGAACTGCTCGCGGCACTGCGCGAGAGCGCCGAACGGCACGGCATCACGTGGGCCGACGCGCTCGTCGCCTGCTACGCCGCGTTCCTGCACCGCCAACTCGGCACCGCCGATGTGGTGGTCTCGATGCTGCTGATGGGCCGGGTCGGCCGCGCCGCCCTGCGCACACCGGCCATGGCGGTGAACGTGCTGCCCCTGCGGGTCACGGTGAGCGCGGGCGACCGGCTCGGTGAGCTGGGCCCCCGCATCGCCGACATCCTGCGCGAGGTCCGCAAGCACCAGCGCTACAGCGGCGACGACCTCGCCCGCGACTTCCACGGCCACGGCGCGGGCGAACTCCTGCACGGGATCGGCATCAACCTCAAGGTCTTCGACTTCACCCTCGATTTCGACGGTGCGCGTGGCGTGCTGCGCAATGTGGCGGGCGGGCCCCCGGAGGACCTGGGGCTGACCGTCACTCCGCTGCCCGACGGCACGGTGCTGCTCGGATTCGAATCCGACGCGCGAACCAACGACGCGGACACGGTGTGCGGGCGGGTCGCCGGGTTGGTCCGGGTGATCGAGTCTTTCACCGGGTCGGACAAGATCGCGGTGGGTGCGCTCGAACTGCTCGATCCGGCCGAGCGCACGCGACTGCTGGCCGCGCGCTCGACGGCAATGCAGCTCCCGGACAACGAAACCCGTGCCCTTCACGACGAGCCGTCGGTCGCGACGATCCCCGACCTTCTCGAACACGTGCTCGCCGAGCAACCGGATGCCGTGGTGCTGAGTTCGGCTCAAACCGAGTACACCGCCGCCGAACTTCGACTCCGGGTGAACCGGCTCGCGCGGTTCCTGCGCGGGGCCGGGGTCGGGCCAGATGCGATCGTCGGCCTCGCGCTACCCCGCGATGTGGAATTCGTCGTCGCGTTGCTCGCCGTCTGGCGCGCCGGTGGCGCCTATCTGCCCCTGGATCCGGAACATCCGGTCGCCCGGCTGCGAGCGACGATCGCGGACGCGGGCCCCGCTGTGGTGCTCAGTGCCGGTGAGTTGGCGGCCCAGCTCGGTGCCGACGCCGTCGCGATCGACGACGCCGGCTTCCGTGCGCGGCTCGACGACCACGCGGACACCGACTTCGCGCTCGCGGTGAGGCCCGAGCACGCGGCCTACGTCATCTACACCTCGGGCTCGACCGGTCAGCCGAAAGGTGTTGTCGTACAGCACGGCTCCCTGGCCGCGCTCGTCGCCGCACACCGCGCCGGGATCCACAGCGTCGCCGCCGGCCGTGCGGGCAACCGTCAGCTGACCATCGCGCACACCACCTCCTTCGCCTTCGACGCCTCGCTCGACCCACTGCTGTGGATGACCGCCGGACATCGGATCCACGTGTACGACAGCGATACCCGGCGTGACCCGGCCGCCCTGGTCGAGGCTTTCGCCCGGGAGGGCATCGACGTCGTCGACGGCACTCCGTCGTTGGTCGCCGCCCTGCTCGAACACGGCTTGACCAGCGAACTACCGTCGCCGGCACAGTCGAGCCCGGTCGGCCGGAAGTCGGCGACAGCGAGCACCGAGGTGATCGGGAAGATCTCGACAGCGACGGATCTCGCGAGCGCCGACAGCGCCGATGAGACAGCGCGCCCGCCGCTGACGCTGGTGATCGGCGGCGATGCGTGCTCGGCGGAGCTATGGGGCGCGATCGATCGTGGCGGGTTCGCGGCGGTCAATCTGTACGGCCCGACCGAGGCGACGGTGGATGTGATCGGGGCACCGATCGATGCCGCTGGTCCACGGATCGGGATGCCGGTCGCGGGCTCGCGGGCTCACCTGTTGGACAACGGATTGCAGATCGTCGCCGACGGTCAGGTCGGCGAGCTGTATCTGGCCGGTCCGCAGATCGCGCGGGGCTATCTGGGCCGGTTCGCCACTACCGCACAGTCTTTCGTCGCCGATCCGTACGGCCCGCCGGGAGCGCGGATGTACCGCACCGGCGACCGGGCGCGCTGGGTGCCCGGGCTCGGCTACGAATACCTGGGCCGGGTCGACAACCAGGTGAAGATCCGCGGCCACCGCGTCGAACTCGGTGATGTGGCAGCGGCACTCGAAGGTCTGACCGAAATCCGCACCGCGGCAGCCGATATCCGGGACATCGCCGGGCGCCCCACCCTGATCGGCTACGTCGTCGCCGCGACCGGCGACCTCGATACCTCGGCCGCACGCACCCGCTTGGCCGACCTGGTCCCCGAGCACATGGTGCCGGCTCGACTCGTCGTCCTCGACGCCCTGCCCACCACGGTCAACGGCAAACTCGACCGCACGGCGCTACCGGACCCCGCGACCGACGAGTCCGGACGCGCACCGGCCACCGACGCCGAACATGCTGTCCACCAGGCGATCTCGAGGACCCTCGGCCTCGACACCGTCAGCATGGACGACGACTTCTTCGCCGTCGGCGGCGACAGCATCACCGCCATCACCGTCAGCAGCGGCCTGCGCGCCGAGGGCCTCACCCTCCTGCCCCAGCAACTACTGACCCGGCGCAGCCTCGCCGCGCTGGCCGCGGAGGCGGCCCCCGAGCCGCAACATCCCACGACCGCCGTGGGATTCGAGTCGCCGGCCGCTGTCTCGTCGCCGCTCCCGACAGCGCCGGGTCGCCTGATCGCAGCGCTCACGCAGAGCGACCTGGACGAGTTCGGCGCTACCTACGGACCGGTCGCCGACGTACTCCCGCTGTCGCCCCTGCAGGAGGGATTGCTGTTCCACGCACTGCGCGACGGCGCCGACGACGTGTACACGATGACGGCCCGCTTCACCCTCGACGGCATCGTCGATCCGGAGCGCATGGGTGCGGCGTTCGCGAGCATGCTGCGGCGGCATCCGAATCTCGGCGCGGCGTTCAGTTATGAACAGTTCGACCAGCCGGTACAGATCGTTCCGCGGGCACCTGGCGTCTCGTGGCAGGTCGAGGATCTGCGCGAGTCACCTGATCCCGCAGCGCAAGCACGGCTTTCGGTGCGGCGCGCCGGCGCCGCAC
>NZ_JBHWZY010000479.1:0-5315 GCF_042727815.1 Nocardia sp. NPDC060220 | reverse complement strand
GGCCACCACCGCGCCCGCGGCGAGTGGCCGCTACAACCGGTGCGATGCCCGCGATTTCGCAGGCCGCCACGATCAACATTCCCGGTCTCGGTAACTTCGATCTGCCGCCAGAGCTCGAGCAGCCGGCACAGCAGGTCGAGAAGCAGCTCCAGGCGATGGTCGCCCCGCAGGGCCAGGCCGCACCGCAGCTCCCGAGTGTCCAGTTCGAAAACCCGTTCCAGCAGCAGCAGACGGCGGGCAATATCGCCCTCGACGCCGCCCGCGGCAAGCTGGGCGCCCAGTACAACTGGGGTGCCGCAGGCCCGCAGAGCTTCGACTGCTCCGGCCTCGTGCAGTGGGCATACCGCCAGGCCGGTGTCGAACTGCCGCGCACCAGCTTCGAGCAGTCGCACGTCGGCGCTCCCGTCTCGTTCGACAACCTGCAGGCCGGTGACATCGTCATCACCAACGGTGGTGGCCACGTCGGTATCTACGCGGGCAACGGTCAGCTCCTCAACGCCGTGCAGTCGGGTACCCCGGTGTCCTACACCCACCTCAGCGCAGACGACGTCGTCACGGCTCGCCGTATCGTCTAAGGGGTGACCCCCCAGCACTCCGATAGCCAGGCCCGCGTCGATGCGTGGACCTGGTCGGTGCGCCTGTTCAAAACACGCTCGGCCGCGGCAGAAGCCTGTCGCGCCGGGCATGTGCGCGTTAATGGGGTTACCGCGAAACCGGCGCTGACCGTCCGCCCCGGTGACGAGATCAGGATCCGCCACGCAGGCCTCGAACGCATCGTCGTGGTCGAGCGGATCATTCACAAGCGCGTCGGCCCGCCCGTCGCCGCCCAGTGCCTGATCGATCGCAGCCCCCCGCCGCCGCCGAAGGAAGTCCTCGCCACCCTGCCGCAGCGCGAGCGTGGTGCCGGTCGGCCTACGAAACGTGAACGGCGCGAAACAGATCGGCTCATGGGTCGCACCGACTAGCCGCTGGATGTAATCGGGCGTTAGCGATGAACAGCGGCGGCTCGACCGGGTCTGGTGGTCGCGGTGTGGGCGATCGCCTACGGTGGCACGTATGGGTGAGCGCACGACGATGTTATCGACTGTTCTCGCCTGCTGTATCGCTGTCGTCACCACGGGGCCGCGGCTGCTCTGGCCGCGCGGCGCCGATACCGCATTTCTCGACGGACTGGAGTGCGCTCCTGTTCCTCCCGCGCACAACACCGTCGCCCTGACCGCGCTCACCCAGGCGGAGCTGTCCGCGCCGACGACGATCGTCGCCGAGGGCGTGCGGACGCTGCGGTCGACGCCGCTGACTATGTCGACCTTCCTGATCCGCCACCCGGACGCCACCTTCCTGGTCGACCCGGCGATCTGCGCGGGCGTGCACCAGCGGGTGCTGCCCGAGCTGCCCTTCCCGGTGCCGTTGCTGGTCGGGCCCGACAGGCCGGTGCGCGGACTGAGCGAGGTACTGGCCGCCCACGACCTCACCGGCAACGACATCGACTTCGTGCTGCCGACACATCTGCACTGGGACCACGTCGCCGGGCTGTACGAACTACCCGGCCTGGTTCCGATCCGGGTGCCCACCGTCGAATACAGCTGGGCCATGACAGGTTCGCACGCCCCCCTCGGCGTCGCCCGCGGGCCGCTGCGCGGTCGCGCGTTCGATCTCTACGAACTCGACGGCCCGCCGGTGCTGACCTTCGCCCGCAGTCACGACCTGTTCGGCGACGGATCCGTGCTGATCGTCGACCTGGCGGGGCACACCCCCGGCAGCGTCGGAATCCTGCTCGCGGTCGACGACGGCTCCCGCGTCCTGCTCGCGGGCGACGCGGTCTGGAGCACCCTGCAGATCGACCTCCTGCGCGAGAAAGCGCCGCTGCTCGGGGAACTCCTCGACGCCGACCGCAACCGGGCGTTCGAGACCATCCACCGCCTGCACGCGCTTCCCGCCGAGATCGAAGTGATCCCCGGCCACGACCGTGCCGCCGTGACCGCCCGCACCGCACCCTGATCGCCGGATATCGGCGTGGTGCCCGACCGGAGGATCAGTCCGCGAGACCGGCGGCGACATCGGCGTACCTCGGACGCCAACCCAATTCATCGTGGGCGAGCTGACTCGAGATCCGCATCGAGGTGTCGGACATGAGGGCGCCGATATAGGGGACCGCCCATCGGATCATCCAGGCGGGCAGCCGGATCGGGCGTGGGGTCCGCTGAGCTCGGGAGACCTCCGTGAAGAACTCCCGCCAGGTGATCGGATGGTCATCGGCGATGTTGTAGGCGCGACCAGGTGTGCCGCGTTCGAGTGCGGCCACGGTCGCGGCGGCCGCGTCGTCGACATGGACCCAGGTATTCACCCCGCCGGAACCGAGCGGGCCGACCGGGCGGTGCTTGCGCATCATGTCCGCGAACAGGTCACTGAACGCGCCGGGACCGTAGAAGAGCCCGTACCGCAACGCGATGGCGTCGACACCGGGCGCATCGAAGACCTGGCTCTCGCCTGCCACACACGCGCGGACCACCTCGTCGGCCACCCCACCCCACCGTCGTACACCCCGAACTGATCGCGCTCGGTGACCAGCCGGCCACCGTGGTCGTGGTACCCGTAGCCGAGGATCAGCGACTGGGTGACGAACCGACCGGCGCCCACCACCGCCGCGGCGTCGAGCAGGTTGGCGGTGCCGACCGTGCGCAGCAGCCCGGTCGGATCGTCGGCCGGAATCCGGCGCTGCACCTTCGCGTCGCGCAGGGCGGTGGCCTGATGGATGACGGCCTCGGCGCGCAAACCCTCGACGGCGCGCAACAGGCCGTCGCGGTCGAGCACATCGGCGGTGACCGGGGTGGCGCCGAGCTCGCGCACGAGCGGGTGCGCACCCGGATTCCGGACGAGCGCCCACACCGTATGTCCGTTCGCGGTCAACGCGCGGATCAGAGGGCGGCCGATGGCGCCGGTGGCGCCCGCGAGCAGAACCTGCATGATCGTTCCTTCCGGCTGAGTGAGTGTTTCCCTACTTCCTGGACGGGGTACCGCCAGTGTTCGTGACGGCCTGTGATCGGCTTCACGGCACGCGGGAACGGCCGTGCCGATTGGGTGATGTCACGGCGGGTCTGCGGCGTGTCGGTGTGTATCGTGCGGCTCATGCGAGTCGACGGTCGGGAGATCCCGGTCACGGGGAAACTCCTGCAGCCGATGATCCGTCGTACCAGCGATATCGTCCGGGTGGTGCTGGCGGGAATCGGCGTAGCCGTGGTGATCGCGGGCTCGCTGATCACCCGGCCGGAATGGCTGGCGCTGGAACGCTCGGTCGCCAAGATCGTGGACTTCCTCAGCCAGGACCAGGCGACCATGGTCTACCTGATCTACGGAATGCTCATCCTGGCACTGCCGTTCGCCATCTTCATCGAACTGGTCCTGCGCAGGCAATGGAAACTCCTGTTCGGGTACGGGGCGGCGGGCCTGCTCGCGGTGCTGGCCTTGTCGATCACCGGGGCGGGCATCTCCACGCCGAAATGGCACATGCCGGTCCCGGACCGCTTCGACACCTTCCTCTCCCAATTCCTCGACGATCCACGCTGGATCGCGATGCTCGCGGCGATGCTCACCGTGTCGAGCCCGTGGCTGCCGGTGCGGCCGCGACGCTGGATGTGGTTCCTGCTGTTGATGTTCGCGCCGATCCACCTGGTGGTCAGCTCGGTGGTGCCCGCGCGGGCGATGCTCGGCCTGGTGGTCGGCTGGCTGGTCGGCGCGGTGATCGTCTGGGTGGTCGGCACGCCCGCGCTCGAGGTGCCGCTCGACGGCGCGGTCCGGGTGCTCGCGGGGCGCGGCCACACCGTGAAAGCCTTCCGGGTCGATCGACCGGCCGGGCGCGGACCGCTGTTGCTCGCCACCGAGGTCGACGGGCCCGAAGACGAGATCATGGTCGAGCTGTACGGCAAGAACCAGCGCAGCTTCGGCGCGATCCGGCAGGTGTGGCGCTGGATCACGTTCCGCACCAGTGAGACCGCGCCGCTGCACGGATCGATGCACCGGGCGGTGGAACATCGCGCGCTGCTCGGCATCGCGATCGGTGACCTCGGGATGGCCGACAGCCATCAGGTGGCGGTGGCCGGTCTGAGTCGCGGCTGGATGCTGTACGCGCACACCATGCCTCGCGGTACCCAGATCGCGACGTTGTCCGCGCAGGTGCTGCCCGGGGTGTGGCGGTCGCTGCTGCGGCTGCACGAGAACCAGATCAGCCTCGGCGATCTGCAACCCGACTTCGTGCGAGTCAGCCAGGGCGACACCCTGTTCGGCGGCTTCTCGGCCGCCGAATTCGGCGCGGCCGAGGCGCAACGGCAGACCGATATCGCCCAGCTGCTGGTGACCACCACCTCGCTCTACGGAAAACACGAGGCGGTCTCGGCGGCGATCGAGGTACTCGGCGAGGACAAGGTGGCCTACGCGGCCCGGCGGCTGACGAAATCGGCCATGTCGATCGGCATCCGGAAGTCGGTGCCGCAGTGGACCAAAGTGATGGCCACCGCCCGTGAGGAAGTGCGCAGGCAGACCGGCCACGACCGCATCCAGTCCGAACAGATCACGCGGTTCTCCCGCAACCAGATCATCCAGCTCGTCCTGCTGGTCGCGCTCGTCTATGTGGCGTATCCGTTCTTCAGCCAGGTGCCGACGTTCTTCAGTCAGCTGCGCACGCTCAACTGGTGGTGGGCGCTCGCGGGATTGGCCGTGTCGGGGCTGACCTATGTCGGCGCCGCCGCCGCGCTCGGCGCCTGCGCGGACGGGCTGGTCAAGATGCGCTATCTGCTCGTGGAGCAGCTGGCCAACACCTTCGTGGCGACGACCACCCCCGCCGGTGTCGGCGGGTTGGCGCTGAGTGTGCGGTTCCTGCAGAAGGCGGGCATGACGACCCTGCGCGCGACCGCCGCGGTGGCGATGCAGCAGTCGATGCAGGTGCTCACCCACCTGGTGCTGCTCGTGGTGTTCAGCGTGGTGGCGGGCACCTCGACCAACCTGGCCCACATCGTGCCCGACGCGACCGTGCTGTATCTGATCGCCGGGGTCGGCGTGGGGCTGATCGGCGCGTTCATGTTCGTGCCGACGCTGCGGCGCTGGGTCAATCACTCGGTGCGTCCGCAGGTCAAGGAAGTGCTGGGCGAACTCGCCGACCTCGCCAAGGATCCGATGCGATTCGTGGTCATCGTCGCCGGCTGCGGCGCGATCACGCTCGGCCAGGCGCTGGCCCTGTGGACCAGCGTCGAGGCATTCGGCGGCGGCACGGACTTCGTCGCCGTCACCATCGTCACCATGATCGGCGGCACGCTGGCCTCGGC
>NZ_JBHWZY010000478.1:0-5318 GCF_042727815.1 Nocardia sp. NPDC060220 | reverse complement strand
GACCCGTGCGGGTCGGCCGAGCGAGGGGATTCAGTTGCCGGGCACCACCAGCGGTGCGGTGCTCGGGAACACCACCGGCAGGCCCGCCAGCGCCCGGTGGAAAGGCCCTGGCCGCCAGACCAATTCCTCCGGCGGCACCGCGAGCTCGAGTTCGGGTAGCGCGTCGAGGAGCTGGTCGATGGCTTCCTGGGCGATCAGGTAGGCGGGGGACTTCGCCGGGCAGCCGTGCGGGCCGGTGCTCCACGCCAGGTGCGCGCGGTTGTCGAGGAAATCACCG
Organism: Nocardia sp. NPDC060220; assembly: GCF_042727815.1. Classification (NCBI taxonomy): domain Bacteria; kingdom Bacillati; phylum Actinomycetota; class Actinomycetes; order Mycobacteriales; family Nocardiaceae; genus Nocardia; species Nocardia sp. NPDC060220. The sequence continues at coordinate 5,041 of NZ_JBHWZY010000478.1, read as the reverse complement.
GTCCCGATCGCGGGATCGTTGTTGCACGCGGCCATGCTGATGACGACCGGCTGATGCGCGGGCAGCCACACATCGTCGACCAGGATCGGCTGTCGCGGATACGTGGTGCAGAAGTTGGCCATCGGCGGGTCGGTGTAGAGCACCTCGTCGAGTGCGTCGCGGGTGGACAGACTACCGCCGAGCAAGCTGCCCGCGAATCGCTGATCGGTGAGCATCAGCCGCACCGTATTGAGGATCAGGTTGAGCATCGGCTCGATCCCCGCGCCGTACATCGTGAGCACCTGGTTCATCAGCTCCTCGTCGGTGAGCCGCTGCGGATGCTGCACCAACCGGGTCGTCACGTCGTCGCCGGGTTCGCTCTGCTTGAGCCGCACCAGGTCGTAGAGCGCGTCCTCCATCATCTGCGTACCGCTGGCCGCGGTGTCGCCGCCCTCGAACATCTGCGCCATGCCGGTCGCGATGTGCCCGCCGATATCGGCGGGCACACCGAGCATCGCGTTGATGGTGGCGAAGATGACAGGAAAGGCATACTGGCTCAACAGATCCGCGCGGCCGTCCGCGCAGAAGGAGTTGATCACCGGCATCGCGATCTGCTCGACGGTGCGATGCAGCTGGTACAGGTCGACACCCGCCAGGCCGGCGACGGTGACCTGCCGGTGGCGCGTGTGCTCGGCACCGGCGGTGCGGATCGCGTTGGGGCGGTAGCGCATCATAGGCAGGACAGGGCAGTCGGCGGGGATGTCGCGCTGCCACATCTTCGGGTCGGCCGGAAAATGGTCGGGATCGTTGAGAATCTGTACCGCGGTGCGGTAGCCGATCACGAGGGTGGCGGGGACCCCGGGCACCAGATCGACCGGTACCAGCGAACCGAAGCGGTGCCGCATCTCGCGGTAGGTACTCTGCGGGTCGGCGGCGAATTCCGGCGAGTACAGCGGCACCCGGTCCTGGCCGCTGCGCGAGTCCGGCGAAACATCCAGTGTCACAGCGAGTACTCCTGAGTCGAGGATCGGTGCCTCGGCGACGCGCCGAGTTCGTGGCCGACCCTGGCGGCCAGCTCGTTCATGCGATGGGCGATGAGCGCGAGGTCCACATCGCCGGTGGTGGCGACGCCGAGCAGGGTGCCCGCGCCCGCGGCGGTGATCAGCACCATGCCCTCGTCGTATTCGGTCATGTTCTGGCGCACGGTGTTCGCCAGTCCGCCGCAGAACTCACCGAGCACCTTGCCCAGCGAGCGCAGCCCGCACGCGGCGGCCGCGAAACGCTCCGCGTCGTCGATGGAGATGGCGCCCGAGTGCGCCACGCGTAGGCCGTCCTCGGATAACAACACCGCGAAGCGGACGCCGTCGAGCGCCAGGTCGTCCAGCAGCCACGCGAGGCGGTTGGTGCTGTTGGAGATCGGAGTACTCATCAGCTGTCGTGCCCTTTCGTCGAGCGTGCGGCCGCGGCGCGGCCGTGTCTGGAGCCGCTGTGCCAGGCTGCCGCGAGCTCGGGGCGCGCGAGCACCTCGCCGGTGTCGGCGCGCTCGTCGGCCGGGGCCACGGTGCGGCGCGTGCGTTTGGGCAGCCCGCCGGTGGTGCGGTCGAGCTCGGCCACGTCCAGCTCGGGCGCCGACGCGCTGATCTCGGAGACAGGTGGTGGTGGCGCGACCGGTTCCGGCGCCTCGGCATGCTTGGGCCGGTGCACCTCGGTGGCGGTGACGAGCAGCGCGGCGGGAACGAACACCATCGCCCTGGTGCCGCCGTAGATATTGGGTCCGTCGACATAGGCGGCGAAGCCGTAACGGCGTGCGAGCGCGGCGACACCGGGGAACCCGACCCGCGGTGACGGGCCGAGGGCGTTGATGTCGACGACGCGCTCGCCCGAGAGCACCTGGCGCGCCTCCTCCATCTGCTCGTGGCTCATCCGCACGCCCGCGTCATCGATGATCACGGTGACCCCGTGATGGCCCTGCTGGTAGGAGATGTCGACGAACGACGACGGCGGCGAGTAGCGCAGCGCGTTGTCGAGCAGGGTCGCGACCGTGTGCACCAGCGGCTCCACCGCCCGGCTCATGACCACCAGTTCGCAGTGGCCCGTGCGCACGCGCAAATAGTCGCGCACCCGGCCGGTGGCGCCGCCCACCACGTCGCCGACGGTCTGCTGCGGCCAGCGCCTGCCCGGCAGCCCGCCCGAGACGATGACGTAGGCCTGGGCCTGACGGATCATCTGCTGGACGGTGTGGTCGATCCGGGTGAGCGTCGCGTAGACCTCGTCGTTGCGGTTCTCCCGCAGCGCGTTGCTCACGACCTGGCCCACGTCGGCGCCGAGACTCACCACGGTGGTGCCGAACGCGCGCACGGCGTTGCTGGTGGCGGCGCGGGCGTCGGCGGAGACCTGGGCGCGCGTCGCCTCGTGTGCCGCCTCGACCTGTGCCACGGTGCGCTGTTCGGCCGCGCGATCGGCGAGTGCCGCGTCGTGTTCGCACGCCCGGAGTTCCTCCGCGTGGGCCAGCGACATCTGTTCCATCGCTGTGTTCTTGGCGTGGAGATCGCGCTCGGCCGCCGCCAGGCGGGCGCGGATCTGACGTTCGTTGCGCAGGGCCTGCAGCGCGACAGCGACCGCGCCGAGCAGGACCAGTGTTGCGATGGAGAACAAGAAGACCGCGAGCGTCGGAGTCATCGGTTCCTTTGTCGTCTGTACCGACCGAAGAGCCGTGGTGGCCGGGTCCTCGCCGGTCTCTCCGACGAGACTTCTCGCCGCGACCAGCCCTCACACCGAGTGCGCCGCACCACAATTGGGCACCGCGCACGTGAGTTCGGTCGAAACCGGACTCGCTGCCCGGCGTTTCGGCGATGCGGACACGTTAGCAGTGCGAATCGCCGAGTGCACGAAACGGGTTGCTGCAGAACGTGACTCGCATTGTGGTGGAGAGCCGTGAATTGATACCGACGGTTGATCCTCGGCGTGTACGGTTGAACACATACAGGTCAGCCGTGGACCAGCGGCGACCAACGCGTCGTCGCCGCACCCGGCCTCGAGTCCTGGCTCATCCTTCTCTCGTCTCCCCGCTGCGGCGCCGTCGATCGATTCGAGGAAGAACCTGCATGACCAGCGATCTCGACGACGACCCGTCCGACGTGCCACCCGCCGACCCCGAGGAAGAGGACCCGACCGTTCATTGGCCCGAACCGAGCCCGCTGCAATCGTGGTGGACCGACATCATGGGCGCGAAGAAACCACGCCGGTTCGGTCAACAGACCTGACCTCGGCAGCATGACCCCAGGGCCGCACCGTTCTCGGTGCGGCCCTTGTCGTGTGCGGGCTGTGTTCGCCGGGGTATTGACCTGGACGCGGTGTCCAACCTAAGTTACATGGACACCGTGTCTCAGGTATTCGGGACACACGGCACACGGGAGTGCGTTCATGACACAGAAGGTGTTCGTCGTCGGCGTCGGCATGACGAAGTTCGAGAAGCCGGGTTCGCGGGAGTGGGACTATCCGGACATGGCCCGTGAGGCGGGGACCAAGGCGCTCGCCGACGCCGGAATCGACTACGACCGGGTGCAGCAGGCCTATGTCGGCTATGTGTACGGCGAGTCGACCTCGGGTCAGCGCGCGGTCTACGAGCTGGGGCTGACCGGTATTCCGGTGGTCAACGTGAACAACAACTGCTCGACCGGTTCGACCGCGCTCTACCTGGCGGCGCAAGCGGTGCGCGGTGGGCTCGCCGAGTGCACCCTCGCCTTGGGTTTCGAGAAGATGCAGCCCGGCTCGCTCGGTTCGACCTACGACGACCGTGAGCAGCCGATGATGAAGCACCTGCTGGCGCTGGCCGAGCTGCAGGAATTCGCGATGCCGCCCGCGCCGTACATGTTCGGTGCCGCGGGCAAGGAGCACATGGAGCTCTACGGCACCACGGCCGAGCAGTTCGCCAAGATCGGCGTGAAGAACCACCAGCACTCGGTGAACAATCCGTACGCGCAGTTCCAGAAGGAATACAGCCTCGAGGAGGTCCTCGCGGCGAAGCAGATCTACGGCCCGCTGACCAAGCTGCAGTGTTCGCCGACCTCCGACGGTTCCGGCGCGGTGATCCTGGCGAGCGAGGACTTCGTCGACCGGAACAACCTGGCCGACCGCGCGGTCGAGATCGTCGGGCAGTCGATGGTCACCGACCTCGCCTCGACGTTCACCAGCCCGACCGCGATCAACCTGGTCGGCTCCTCGATGTCGCGCACTGCCGCCGAAGCGGTCTACGCCGAGGCCGGTTTCGGGCCCGAGGATGTCGATGTCATCGAGCTGCACGACTGCTTCTCCACCAACGAACTGCTGACCTATGAGGCTCTGGGCCTGTGCGCGCCGGGGGAGGGCGGCCGGCTCGTCGACGACAACGCCACCACCTACGGCGGCCAGTGGGTCGTCAACCCGTCGGGCGGTCTGATCTCCAAGGGCCACCCCCTGGGCGCGACCGGTCTGGCTCAGTGCAGCGAACTCACCTGGCAGCTGCGGGGCACCGCTGACGCCCGCCAGGTCGCCGACGCGCGAATCGCCCTGCAACACAACATCGGTCTCGGTGGCGCGGTCGTGGTGACCGCCTACCGCCCCGCCAACCGCTGACTTTTTCCCTACCGAATCACACCAGGAGAACCCCATGGCATCTGTGTCCGTTTCCACCGCACTTCCCGTCGCGCCCGAGCTGGCCTGGGCCCGGCTCAGCGATCTCGATAACTGGGAGGAATGGCTGACCATCCACCAGGGCTGGCGTGGCGATCTGCCCGCCGAGCTCGCCGCGGGCGCACGCTTCACCGAGGTCGTGTCGGTGATGAACATGGCCAACAAGATCGAGTGGACCGTCGCCGAAGTGGTGCCGAACTCGTTCCTGCGCATCACCGGCGCCGGCATGGCCGGTGTCACCATCGAATTCGCGTTGAAGGTCGACGCCACCGACACCGGCTCCTCGGCCGCGTTCGACGCGAGCTTCAAGGGCGCGATGATCGTCGGCCCGATCGGCAAGGCTGTCGCCAAGCACGCCGAAGCCGACCTGAAGGAGTCGATGGCCAAGTTC
>NZ_JBHWZY010000477.1:0-5332 GCF_042727815.1 Nocardia sp. NPDC060220 | reverse complement strand
CACTACTACGAGCATTTCCAGGACGGCGCGGACGACGCTTACAGCTTGAACTCGCTGACCGCGTTGAGCTCGGCGCTGTGGGCGACGAGGTCGTTCTACTCGCACGAACTCACCGTCGCTGACGGTCAGCCCTACTTCATCGGCGATCAGGGCCACGGCCACTTCTTCCTCGGTGACCGAGTGGGGGCCACCGTCCATGGCATGCCCCCGGACGAGATCTACATCGACCAGGTCACTCAGCTGGAACTGGCCTGGGCCCGCGACCAGACCCCAGCCTGGCAAATCACCATCGGCACCAATCAGGAAGTCGAAGAGCCGCTGGTGAAGTCGATGCGCAAGATCGACGAAATCAAATCGACCATGCACGACCTCGGCGTGAAAATCAACTTCGACTAGAGACGGCGATTCCCATGTCAATTCCACAGCAGCACGAATGTGATCCGAACAATCCCGAAGAGGCCATTTCCTGGGCGTTCGTCGGATTGCCCGGCCCGAAGAACGCCCCGATGATCGTTCATCCCATGGTACTCAAGCAGTGGTCGAAACATCTGTGGGACTTGGGGTTCCGGCATCATCCCGATGAGCAGACCAAGGAATACCACCCGCCGATCCGGGGCCACCACCATTGGCTCAACTCCGCGGGCACCTGGGTGGAGAAGGGGACACCGCAGCCCGCCCGGATCACCGCGCCCGATGTGGCGATGTTGACCCAGCAGGAGCGGGCCGACCTGGTCAGCCAGTTGCGTGAGCACGGCGACCTCAACCATCTGCTCACCCGATCCATCCAGGCGGAGGCGACCGAGCATGACCGCGCCTGACCGGAAGGTCCCAGACGGGGCTCAAGTCGTCGGCAGCTTCGGTGGACTCACCGACTCCCGTGACATCGCGTTCAGCGGCAATGAAACCCAGATCAGCAACTACAGCCAGCAAACCTTCCAGGCGATGACCAACGCCGCGGTCTCGAGCGTGGTGCGCAAGGCCGATGCCCAACTGGGTTCGTATGTCGGCGTGGCGATCGACCGCATGCTGGCCAATCTCTGCCGGGCGCTGGCCGGGGTCGAGGTGCTCGGCATCCATCCCTTGGCGTTCCTCAACGACTGGGCCACCCAGCTCGATGCGAAGGCCAGGGAGGCCTTGTCGGGCGTGGACTCGATTTCCAAAGGCATTACGGGCCCGATTACCGGAACGATTTCGGGAAATCCGGATGACGTTCTTCCTGCCATGACCCAGTTGCAGACACGATTTCAACAAATCCTGTTGCAGGGCAATGCCACTGTCATCACCGCCGACCAATATTACACGCCGACAAAGGGAATCCTCTCTCTCGACGTCATCTTGATCGGTGCCGGCGCCGGTGGTGGTGGCGGACGTTGGGACCTCAACGGGCCCGACCGCGGCGCCGGTGGTGGCGGCGGTGGCGGCGGTGAAGTGCACTACAACATCCCGGCATCGCTGCTTCCTGTCGACTCCGAAAACAACTTCCTGCCGATCCCCATCACCGTCGGGGTCGCCGGAGTGGGCGGCCCGCCGGGCGGCTGGCACGGTTCGAACGGCACGAACACATCATTCGGTTCATGGCTGACCGCGGGCGGCGGCCTCGGCGGCCTCTGCCAGCGCGGACACAGCGCCGGATCGGGTGGCAGGGGCGGAACCGGGATGATCCCCGGCGGTGAAGGCGGGAAATGCGGCGCGAACGGGGTGGACGACCCCAACCCCGGTCCCGGTCGCGGCGGCAATTCGATCTCGTCGCATGATCTCCATGGCGGCGGGGGCGGCGGCGGAGGTGGTGCCGGTTACACCGGCGGATTGGGCCAATCCGGGGGACAGGGCGGGATCTCGCCTGGGGGCGCGGCGGGATATCCCGGGCAGTCTCCGTCGGCGGTCGTCTCGACCGGTGGTGGTGGTGGCGGCGGCGCGGTGACCGGCGCTGACTCGGGTGCTCCGGGTGCGTTTCCCGCAGGTGGCGGCGGTGGTGGCGGTGGCAACGTCGTCAGCGCCGGCAGCGGCGGAAACGGAGCCGCGGGGATCGTGTACTTGATCGAGCGGACGAGCTGATGTTCGTCGCCAACCTCCGCGTCTTCACGGCCTCGGAAACCTGGTATCCGCCGATGAACTTGTTCGCTGTCGAAGTCATCGCACGCGGTGGTGGTGGTGCGGGCAGCTCGACAGTAGGCGGCGGTGGCGGACAGGCGACGCAAACCTCCCGACGGATCCCGCTCGCGCTCCTGACCCAACCGGTGCCTGTTGTTGTCGGGGTCGCTGGCAGCAACGGCGGCGACGGAGGAACCTCGAGCTTCGGCCCCTGGCTGGCTGCGGTTGGCGGCAGCGGTGCGAACAGCGGCGGTGCCGGTGGGGGATTCGGTTTCCAGCGTGGCGGCAATGGTGGCGTGAGCGGTCAACGGGGTGAATCGGTGTCCGGTGGCGCGGTCAGCTTGCTGGCGGGTGGCGGCGGCGGTGCCGGATCCGGATCCACCGGTGGTGCGTCCGGATTGGTGTCCGCCGGTACCACCAATCCTCCCCTGTGGCAGGTGGGCCAGTCCGGCGGCGGTGGAAACTCCGGCGGCAGCGGCGGCTTCCCCGCCGGGGGTGGCGGGGCGGGCGCTGTCGGTGCGGCCGGACTGGTCACCGTCATCGAATATCTCTTCACCTATTGAACGGAATTGTGCGAAATGAACACAGCAACAGCAACTTCCATCGAAGCCACTGGTTTCGCCGGACCCGCACGGCACTACCAACTCTCAGAGCCTCTCGTGGGAAATCACCACGTGATCGTCTGGACGCAGAATGCGTTCGGTCAGCAGGCAGCCGAGGCGGTCATCGTGCCGGCGCGACCTGACGGTTCGGCAGTCACGATGACCAAACTGCCCGGCTCCTATATCCACCCTGACGCGACTCACGAAGGCGCCCTCTGGCTGGCCGGCTACGAAACAAAGGAAATGCCATGACATCACCGGTCGACCCCGGTTATCTGGGGTATCAGCCCACCGTCGAACCCCTCATCCTGACCACCGGCGCGAGCTTCGTGCAGACGATTCAGCCGTCGGGCGGTGCGGTATTTCCCACTGGCACCACCATTTCCATCGGGTTGACCGCACCGAGCGGTGTTCCGCTGGCCGCTTGGTCCGCGACCGTCACCCCGACCGCCGCCTCCTGGGCGGTATCCAGCGCCATCTGCGACGCGATTCCCGCGAATTCGCGGTACACGATGCTCGTGACCTATCCGACCACGCCCGCGACCACTTACGCGTGGTACGTGGGCTCGGTCATTCGGACATAGAGCATCCGCGTCGCTTGAAAAACGTTGAGATGCAATGTCATCTCAACGGCAAACTCACCCTCGAATATCTGAAATTAGGAGCTGTCATGGCTATCGCCGTTGCTACCACTCGCCAGGCTCTCGCCGACGCTTACAAGAACGTCGCGGGCTCGAACACTGTCTACATCAGCGTGCACATCGCCGATCCCGGCACCACTGGCGCCAACGAGGCGAGCGGCGGTTCGCCCGCCTACGCCCGCAAGCAGTCGGCCTGGACCTCCGGCACCGGTGGCGTGGTCACCGGGTCGCAGGTCACCATCGACCTTCCGGCAGGCTCGTACACCTACGTCGGTCTGTGGAAGACCCTCGCCGGTGGCCCCGCGGACTTCATCGACAAGGTCGCGATCAGCTCCACCACTCTGGGCGCCCAGGGCCAGCTGCTGATCACCCCCACTTTCACCCAGAGCTGACGGAGGGCGCCGCATGGCTACGCAACAACCGACGCGGGCCACCCTGCCGGCGCCGTCCACAGCCGCGGTGGGACTGCCCGGTGTCTCCGTCACCACATCGAGGGCGCCGGCGGTGCCGACGGTCGTTCTGCGCGCCGTTGTGCCGATCATCAAGCCGTACATCGTCGCCGGGTATGTCGGACATGGCGGCGTCGCCGCACATCTGGACAAGGTGCGAGCTCAGGTTTCGTTGTCTCCGACCGCGCTCGGTCAGGCCACCGCGGCCATCTCGCCTCGTTCCGAGGCTCTCGGCGCCGCAGGCGCTCTGGGAAAGCTGGTCGCCAAGGTTGTGGTCAAATCGGGGAAGGTTCTGCTCGGGGCGGGTCTCACCGGGGTCGGTGGCTCCAGCGCGTCGCTCAACACGCACCTCCCCTTGGCCTTCCGAGCCGAAGGAACCGCAAGTACAGACCTGGTCGTGATCGGCAGCGCGGAAGCGTTGTTCGGTAGTGATGGTCGGTTCTCCGGTCTCAAACCGTTCGATCTCGCGTTCGCCGGCGGCGGCAGCCTGGGGGTCGAGGCGGCGGCAGCCGGGGCTGTGGTCGTGCCCGGCGACACTGCGGGAGAAGGCTGGTTATCGGTGTCGACGGGACAGCCGATCGCGCTCGGCGGCGGTGGGCAGCTCGCGGTATCTCAGGGCGCGCCCGTGGACACCACGGGTTCCGGTGGGCTGGTCGCGGTGACCAGTGCGAAGGCGGGCGTCGACATGGCGCATACCGGTATCGGGCAGCTGTCGATGGTCACGGTGCCGAGTTTCGCTCCTGCAGGGATGACCAAATCGACGCCGGCGTGGACGCAGATGGCCAATGACTGGTTGACGGTGGCCGGGTGGGCAGCCGATACCGGCACCTACCCCGGATCGACGGTCAACACCGACGGCATCGTCGCTCAGGCGGCGAAAGCCGCAGCGACGCTGGCAGCCTCGATCGTTTTCACCGCAGCGGGAGCGGTCACGGTCAATGTCACGTTGCGGCTGACAGTCAACGGAGTCGTTGTCGCGACAGGTACGGCGACGCCCGTTCCCGCCAGCACGTCAGCCACCGTGACTGTCTCGATGGTCCGTTCCGTCGCGGCCGGCGATGTGGTCCGGGTCCAGGCAATGGGCAATCAGTTCTTGAATGTGTACAACCCGACAGCGCAGGTGAATTCGGCGTCGTACGTGCGGATCACCTGAGGCCGAGAGTTCTCGGTTGTCGGCCACATTGCTGGTGATTCGGAAGACGAACTTCGCCGATCGGCCAGCGCCGGCGACATTCCGGCTGCTCTCATTCGATAGAAGGGAATCGAGCAATGTCGAAACTTGTTCGTATCGCGGTGAATTCCAATCCTGAATGGACGACCATTCGGGTGCCTCGGCAGGCTCGGCCGGTTAGGGCGCGGCGTGCCGGTGGCGTGGTCGTCGGCTGGCCCCCGGGCTCTGAACCTACTTCCGATGTCGTCGTTTACAGCACGTACTGGGAGGTTCCGAGTAACGCTCTGGCGGGTGAGGAGACCTATCTGATTCGTCGCGGTATTCTGCCCGACCAAGCGGCCGGCCACCCCGGTGAGCCGCCGAGCGACGAGGTAAGTG
>NZ_JBHWZY010000476.1:0-5341 GCF_042727815.1 Nocardia sp. NPDC060220 | reverse complement strand
GCGCAGGCCGTGTCGAGGGCGGTGGGATTCGACGCGACGCCGACCGCGGCCGTCGCCGCGGCCGCCGATGTGCCGAAAGGACTGGTCTTCTACTACTTCCCCACCAAGAACGCGATCCTGTCCGCGCTCATGCGCGAACGCGTCCCCGAACACCCGATCGACGACCTCGCCGCCGTGGTGACCCCCGGCGATCCAGCCGCCAGCCTTATCAATCTCGACACCGCGATCAACCTGCGCGACCATCACTCCTCGGTCCTGCGGGTGATCATGTGGCGCGAAGCCGACACCCACCCCGACGTGCGCCGCAAACTCCGCGCCCTGCGCGATCAGCTCCTCGATGTCACCACCAGGGTTCTGCAAGCCAGCACCCCCGTCCCCGTCCGCCCCGGCACCCTCCACGCCTGCGCCGCTGCCTGGGTGTCCGCCATGTTCGCGATCGCCAGCACCGACCGCCTCCACGCCCTCGACGACCTACCCGTCCCGACTGCCGACGACCTGTTGAACGTCGCCCAGGTGGTCGCGGCGGGCATGACCCACCTCGGCTGACGGCAGCGTAGATCCGTCAGCTTCGGCTGTCCGCCGGGCGTCGTCGACGAGATGCCGATCCGGTCGGCGCGCATCCGCCGCGGTGAGCGCCCTGCCACGGAGAACGTGGAGGGCCACCGAGCCGAGGACCCCGTGCAGGACGGCCGCGGTGGCGGCGACGACGTGCAGTCCACTGACGAAGGCGCTGCGGGCGTCGTCGAGTACGGCGGGGGCGAGGCCGGGCAGGTGCAGAGTCTCGCCGAGGGTCGGGGCAAGGTCCGGACCGTGGACGCGGAACAAGACGGCGGCCAGCGAGCCGAACAGGGCGATACCGAGCGCGTTGCCGAGCTCGTTGCCGGTCTCGGCCAGCGCGGCCGCCGCGCCCGCCCGTTCGGCCGGCACCGCGGCGACGGCGATCTCGGCGACCACGCTGAACGAGATGCCGTAGCCGATGCCCGCAACCGCCGTCGCGGCGATATACCAGCCGACCCCGCTGCCGGTGCTGGTCGGCAACAACAACGACAGTCCGATCGCGATCGTGAAGTGGGCGGTGATCAACGCTGCCGACCGGCCGATGCGTGCCACGACGGCCGGGGTGACGACGGCGGCCGCAGTGAGCACGAGCGCGCCGGGGACCGCGAGCAGCGCGGCGTCGGCGATGGACCTGCCGAGCACGGATTGCAGGTACATCGCCGCCAGATACGCGGTCGCCGACCAAGCCGCCAGGGGCAGGAACCCGGTCACGATCGCGATGGTGAAGACCCGGTTGCGGAACAGGCTGAAGTCGATGAGCGGGTTGTCGATGCGCCCCTGCCTGCGGCCGAACCACGCGAGCAGCGCCACACCGACCAGGCCCACAGTCACCGAGGAAATGGATATGCCCTGCGCAGCGCCGTGTTTCACCGCGTACATGGCAGCCAGAAGTCCAGATGCCGAGGTGAGTACGCTCGCCACGTCGATGCGGCTGAGGCCGGTCGCACGCACCTCACCGAGCAGGATCGGCGCCAGCACCAGGAACACCAGCACCACGGGCACATTGATCAGTAGCACCGATCCCCACCAGAACCGGGTCAGCAGCTGCCCGGCGACGATCGGGCCGATCGCGAAACCCGCGGCGAAGGTGGCGGCGAAGATGCCGATGGCCTGCGCGCGCCGGCGCGGGTCGGTGAACAGTGTGCCGAGCACGGCGAGCGCCGACGGCAACAGCGTCGCGCCTGCCACCCCCATCAGGACACGGAAAGCGATCAGCAGTGCGGGGCTCGTGGCGAAGGCCGCCCCCACCGAGCCGAGGCCGAACATCGCCGCGCCGAACATCAGCAGGCGTTTGCGGCCGTATCGGTCACCGATGGTGCCGAACGCGATCAGCAGGGCGCCGACCGCGAAGCCGTAGCTGTCCAGGATCCAGAGGGCTTCGTCGGCCGAGGGTGAGAGCGCCTCGGTGATGGCGGGCATGGCCAGGAACAGCACCGAGCCGTCCATGGCGACGAGCAGGACGGGGCCGAGCACCACCAGCAGGCCCAGCCAGGATCGCAGCTCGATATCGATTCGATTCATGTCCCCACCCTGCGATCGCGTGCGAGTGGTAACCAGACCCCTGACGTGGGTACACCCGGCCGGGATAGGCAGGACAGCCCGGTGGTGCCTACGATCGGAACGATGGAGTTGGAAAGCCTCGGAACGTTCCTCAAGTCCCGCCGCGACCGAACTACCCCTGAGCGGATCGGCCTACGCACCTTCGGCGTCACCCGCCGCGTCCCCGGACTTCGCCGCGAAGAACTCGCTCAGCTCGCCGGAGTCAGCGCCGGTTATTACACGCGCCTCGAACAAGATCAGGCCGGGACCGTTTCCGCGCAGGTCATCGACGCCATCGCCCGGGTGCTCCAGCTCGATCCCGCCGAAACGGCCCACCTGCACAACCTCGCAGGTCAACCGGCCGTGCCGCACCTGGTCCGGGCCGAACCGGAACAACCACATCCGCGGGTTCTCACGCTGCTCACCTCGCTCGGCGACACCATGCCCGCGGTCGTGCTCGGACGCCGTGGCGATGTGCTCGCCTGGAATCACGCCGGGCACGCGCTCGTCGGCGAGCACCTCGACTTCACCGCGCCCGACGACCCCGCACGACGTCCGTCGATTCCGCGACTGTTCTTCCTCGATCCACTCGCCAGGGATCTGTACCGGAACTGGGACGAGCTCGCCCGCATTCACGTGGGCTACCTCCGGCTGACCGCGGGGCGCTACCCCACCGACGCGCGTCTGGCCGAACTGATCGGCGAGCTCACCATGCGCAGTACGACTTTCGCGACACTGTGGGCAGGCGCGGAGGTCGCCGATTGCACCGTCGGGCCGATGGATCTGCGTCATCCGACGGTCGGCCGTGTCGACGTCGACTATCAGGTGTGGTTGCAGCCCGACAGTCCTGACCACCGGCTCGAGGTCTACACCGCGCGCGATGCGAGCTCGGCGGACGCGCTGCGCCTGCTGACCGCCGGATCCACCAGGACGCGTCGGGTGCCGGCGATGGTCGACTCCGAGACACCGGACACGACCCCCACCTAGGGCTTGTCGACGAACCGGTGACGCCGCGGGTATCGCGGCGCCACCGGTGTCGATCAACTGCCCGCGATGATCGACACCGCAGCACCCGGCGGGACCGGGGCGTAGGAGTCGAACACCATCGAGTAGTTCGCTCGGCCACGGGTTTTCGAGCGTAGGTCCCCGATGTAGCCGAACATCTCCTGGAGCGGGGTCAGCGCGCGGATGATGTGCGCGCCGCCCCGTTCCGTGAGCTCGGTGACCCGGCCCCGACGGGCGTTGAGGTCACCGATCACCTCGCCGACGTACTCCTCCGGTGTCACGACCTCCACGGCCATCACCGGTTCGAGCAGCACCGGCTTCGCTCGCGCGAGCGCCGCGCGCACCGCCGCCGCTCCCGCGAGACGAAACGCCAGTTCCGACGAATCCTGCACGTGGGCGGCGCCGTCGAGCAGCGTCACCTTCACGTTCACCAGCGGAAAGCCGGCGAGCGTGCCGACGCGCAGCGCGTCTTGCGCGCCCACGTCCACCGCGGGGATGTACTCCCGCGGCACGCGCCCGCCGGTGACCCGGCTCTCGAATTCGTAGATCGCGTCGTCCTCGGCCACGTGGGGTTCCAGCGCGATCACCACCTTGGCGAACTGCCCGTGCCCACCCTGTTGCTTGCGGTGGGTGTATTCGAACAGATCGACTGCGGCGGTGATGGTTTCGCGGTAGGCCACGCGTGGGGCGCCGATGTCGGCGTCGACCCGGAACTCCCGTTTCATCCGGTCGACCAGGATCTCCAGATGCAGTTCGCCCATGCCGCCGATGACCGTCTGGCCGGTTTCGGCGTCGATGCGCACGGTGAACGTCGGGTCCTCGTCGGCCAGGCGCGCCAAGGCGGTGCCCAGCTTGTCCTGGTCGGCGCGGGTCCTCGGTTCGATCGAGACGGCGAGTACGGGGTCGGGGAAGGTCATCGACTCCAGGACGACGGGGGCTGCCCGATCGCACAGGGTGTCGCCGGTTCCCGTCGCCTTCAGGCCGATCACGGCACAGATCTGCCCGGCCTGCACCCGCTCGACGGCGATCTCGGTGCTCGAATGCATCTGGAACAGTTTGCCGAGACGCTCCTTTCGCCCTTTGGTCGAATTCAGTACGGTCACACCGGGTTCGGCGGTACCGGAGTACACCCGCAGGTAGACGAGCTTGCCGAAGAACGGGTGCAGCGCGACCTTGAACGCCAGCGCCGCGAACGGCTCGGCGATATCGGGCGCGCGGTGGATGTGCTCGCCCTCCGGCGAGAACCCGTGCACAGCGACGACATCCAGCGGCGACGGCAGGTAGTCGACGACGGCATCCAGCAGTGGCTGCACGCCGATGTTGGCCAGCGCCGAGCCACACAGCACCGGGTAGGCCCGTGCGTCGATCGTCATCCGCCGGATAGCCGCCTTGAGAACATCGACGGTGATCGGCTTGCCTGCGAGGTAGCGCTCCAGTACTTCCTCGTCGGCCTCCGCGACGGCCGCCTCCAGCGCATCACGATGCTGGAAGGCTTTGGTACGCAGATCTTCCGGAATCTCGATCGTCTCGAAACGAGCACCGCGGTCGGTGTCGCCACGCCACACCTTGGCGGTCATCTCGACCAGGTCGATGATGCCGTCGAACTCGCGCTCCGCACCGATCGGCAGCTGAATCACCAACGGGCGCACCCGGAGTCGCTCCGCGATGGTCCGCACGGTGAACGCGAAATCGGCACCGAGCTTGTCCATCTTGTTCACGAAACAGAGCCGCGGGACGCCGTATTTGTCGGCCTGCCGCCACACCTGCTCCGACTGCGGCTCCACGCCCTCCTTGGCGTCGAACACGGCGATCGCACCGTCGAGCACCCGCAGCGAACGCTCCACCTCGACGGTGAAGTCGACGTGGCCGGGGGTGTCGAGGATGGTGATCTGGTGCTCGTCCCACCAGCAGGTGGTCGCCGCCGCCGCGATGGTGATGCCGTGTTCGCGCTCCTGGATCATCCGGTCCATCACCGCGGTGCCGTCGTGCACCTCGCCGAGGGTCCGGGTGACACCGGTGTAGAACAGCACCCGTTCGGTGGTCGTGGTCTTACCCGCGTCGATGTGGGCGGCGATGCCGATATTGCGAATTCGGGCGAGATCGATTCTGGTCATGGGAATCCCCCAGGCTGGTTCTTGTCGATGAATCGACGCTCGCCAGTGGGGCGTTCCGGGAACGGCACGGGCGTCGGATCACGCGGCGCCGCACCGGCGCCGAAGGACCCGATGCGAGCTAGAAC
>NZ_JBHWZY010000475.1:0-5343 GCF_042727815.1 Nocardia sp. NPDC060220 | reverse complement strand
CCACTGAATCGAGCGAGATAGATCCTGTGCATAGTTTTCGAAAGCGATCGCCGCTTTACCATCCCAGAAATTTCCGAGCTGGAGTGCGCTCCATGAGACGTTCTTAGAAGATGCTTCCATAGCATTCCCATACGCTCGATACGCACCGCCGAGGCGACGAAATTCATTCCAATTGCCCTCAAGGGGTTCGAATAGCTGACCAAGTGGACTCCACTTGTCGTCAGTCGCAAGTCGGATTCCTTCATTGAAGTCACCCAGCCAGCCCGTCTTGTCCTCGATAGCCTTGACCAGGTTCTCTTCCAGTCCATCCGGAGGCGGCAATGTAATGCCTTCCGGCCCAGTGTAGCTGACCGGATTTGGATAATTTTCGGTGATCCCTTGTCCGGCGATCGACGAATCACTTTCACGGCCTGCGATGCTCATCGTATGACTGTTTAGTGCGGCATAATTTCGCTGATCCGTGTCGTGGTACATCCATGCAGCCCGGTTCAGGTTGATTGCCGTTCCCTCAGCTGCAGAAGAATAGTTCTTTGTCGACTGATTCGCCGAGTCACGCAGGTTGGTCACCGCCGGAACAATGGCGGCAATGATCTCCCCCATCATCTTGTTCGATGGAGTGCCGTGGTTGTTGATGTAGCCAGCGATGCTTGTCAGGTCAGTACCGATGTCGCGGTACACCCCCGAAATGCCAGCGATCTCGTCTGGATGTGCCCTCAACGCGTCGTTATCGCCCATAATAGGTACCTGTCAGTCGTTCGGCCGTTTGACCATTGTGGAGGTTGCGTAGTTCGGTACCGATCCATCGGGTGAATTCGGTTGCCAGTACCCCGGCGTCACCCGGTGCAATGCGAACGCGGTCGCTGGTTCGGTGTAGGAGGTGGCGAGCGTCGTCAGCGATGTCAAGCCACTCGATGAATCGGATCGGGCCGGAGCGACAGTGAAGGTTGCCGCGGAATATTGCGGCCGACCCCGATCCAATGCGAGGGCGGTCGAGCAGTCGCCTGTAACGCTCGCTTGGCGTGTTGCGGGCGACATCGACGAAGTAGCTGCTGCGGTCAGGTTCGAGATCGCGGGGGTGAATCTCTTCTCCCCGACGAAGTACACCCGATCACGGCGATCCCTAGCCCAAGTACGCCGAGACCGCAACCAAGTTTGCTCACTAACCGACCCATGCCATTCCTCCCCTCGGCCGGTGCAGTGTATCAGCAATGACAACCGCGATCAGCGTGCACGAGATGACCGCAAAGATCACCAAACCCGCAGCAACACATCACGAATGACCGATTACCGAGCATCAGGTCTCGCGTAACGTTGCTAGCGTCAGAGCAACAGTTCGAGGATCCAGCGGAGGACTCTGCCGATCGTTCGCAGGATCCTCACGCCGAGCGACGGCGTATCAGCAGGGCCCTTCTTCGAAAAATCTATCTTGGCCATCTCATTGGTTTCCGCTCAGAGTGTGGTCAACGTCGGTCAGCTGATTCCCAATCGCCCGGTGCACGCGGGCCAGGCACCCCAGCCCTGACGGGCCCGCGTCACCTCGGCGATCGCGATCTGCTCTTCGCGGCTGGCCAGGTCGGCGCGCGGTGCGTACTTCAAGCCACCCTGGCGTTCCCAGGTGCTCTGATCGAACTGGATGCCGCCGTAGTACCCGTTGCCGGTGTTGATCGCCCAGTTCCCCGTCGACTCACACTTGGCCAGCGCATCCCACACCGCACCGTCACGCACCGGCGGAACCTCGGTCCCCGGCTTGGCGCCCTTGCGGATCGTCTTGTTCTGCGCGGGCGTGATCACATTCGAATGCACCTGCACGCGTGAGGCTTCGACGCCGTTCACCATCTTCACCGCGAACGTCGCCTCGTGCAGACCGGGCATCCCCGGGTTCTCCACCACGGTGCGGCTCATGTTCATGGTCACGTCCTCGATCACCGTTTCGGTGGGATCGAGCGGCAGGGTCTCGGTGCGCTGTTCGGTGCGCTGCCGGGTGACGACGACCTGCATGCCCTCGGCGAGGGGGGTCGTGGCGGCGGGCTCGGTGAAGTCCTCGTCCTTCAACGGAACGCCCGCGGCCGTGAGGAATTCACCGATGGTCGCGGCGGCGAGGCGCACATCGACCGGGGCTGCGCCACCGTCGACCAGCGCGATGGTGCGCGGGGTGTACACACTCAGCGCCGCACCCGCGAGGGGCAGTTTCTCGGTGCGCGAGGGCAACACGTGGGTGTCGGACGGGATCTGCATCGATGCCAGCGCGTCGCCCGCGGTGGTGCCGGTGGTCCACACCTTGCGCTCGACACCGTCGACGGTGACGGTGATCTCGCGGCCCCGGTTGAAGGTGATGGTGGCGCCGTCGCCGACCTTGGCGCTCGCGGCGGGGATCACCTCGTCGTGTTCGGCGATCTCGTAGCCCGCGTCGGCCAGGATGGCGCGCACGTCGCGCGACATCGTCGAGAGCTCGGTCCGTTCGCCGTCGATGACGATCGCGACCGTCTTGTGGTTCACGATGGCCAGCGAGGCGCCGACGAGAAGAATCAGCAGCATGGCCGCCACCGCTGCGAACAGCAGCGGTGAACGTGACGAGTTGATCCGCGCAAAAGCTGACATGATTACAGGACGATAACGACGCGGTGCGCGGTAGACAACACCAGGCCGCCCGAACAGCGGATCGTAGATCACAATTCGATATAGACCGCGCTGGTAGATAACGATGTCAGCGAAGGAATGTGAGCCGACTCACGTTTAATGTCCAGCCCCCTGTCGATCCGGCGAAACGGACTACCGAATCCGATACAGCCTGCGCGCGTTGGCGGTGGTGATCTCGGCCAGCGTCTGCGGGTCCTGTTCCCGCACTTCGGCGAGCGCGCGGACGGTGTACGGCAGGCAGTACGACTCGTTCGGCGCACCGCGATACGGGTGCGGTGTCAGATACGGCGCATCGGTTTCCACCAGGATCTGGTCGTCGGGCACCAGCTTGGCGGCCTCGCGCAATTCGTGCGCGTTCTTGAAACTCACCGTGCCCGAGAAGCTCAGCACGTACCCCTCCGCCACGCACGCCTCGGCCATCGTGGCGTCCGAGGAGAAGCAGTGGAAGATCACCGTGTCCGGCGCACCCTCGTCGAGCAGCACCGTGAGCAGGTCGTGGTCGGCTTCGCGGTTGTGGATCATCAGCGGTTTGCGCACGCGTTTGGCCAGGTCGATGTGCCAGCGGAAACCCTCGATCTGGGTTTCGATGTCGGCGCAGCCGTCGAGCTTGCCCGGCCAGTAGTAGTCGAGGCCGGTCTCACCGACCGCGACCACGCGCGGGTCGGTGGCGAGGTGCTCGAGCTCGGCCTTCGCCTTGTCGTCGAGGGCGTTGGCCCGGGTGGGATGCAACGCGACAGCGGCGTATACCCGCGGATCCCAGTTCGCGGCCCGCACGGCCCACTGCGCGGCGGCGAGATCGTCGGCGACGGTCACCACGTGCCCGACACCGGCCGAGGCGGCCCGGTCGACGATGGCCGCGGTCGACGCGGCATCGGTTGCGCCACAGGCATCGAGGTGGGTATGCGCGTCGATCAGGGGCGCGAGCGGCGGCGGAACAGGCGGAGCCGGACGATTCGTGTTTGCCACCCGGATTAGAGTAGTGCCCATCATGAGTGCAGCCGAAGGCGCCGAGGCGCCCGCCTTCTACGTCACGACGGCCATCGCGTACCCCAACGGTGTGCCGCATATGGGCCACGCGTACGAGTACATCTCCACCGACGCGATCGCCCGCTTCAAGCGACTCGACGGTTACGACGTGTTCTTCATGACCGGCACCGACGAGCACGGTCAGAAGATGCAGCAGACCGCCGCCACCGAAGGCATCCCGGTGCAGGAGCTCGCAGCCCGCAATTCCGACGTCTTCGAGGCGATGGACAAGGCGCTCGACATCTCGTTCGACCGCTTCATCCGCACCACCGATGACGACCACATGGCCGCGAGCGTCGCCATCTGGGAACGGATGCTCGCCAATGGCGACATCTACCTCGACAACTACTCGGGTTGGTACTCGGTGCGCGACGAGGCCTTCTACAACGAGGACGAGACCACCCTCCTCGCCGACGGCACCCGCGAGTCCACCGAGACCAAGACCCCGGTCACCTGGTCCGAGGAGTCGAACTACTTCTTCAAGCTCTCGGAGTATCAGGACAAGCTCCTCGCCCTCTACGAGGAGCGGCCCGAATTCATCGCACCCTCGACGCGGCGCAACGAGATCGTCAGCTACGTCAAGTCCGGGCTGAAGGACCTGTCGATCTCCCGCACCACCTTCGACTGGGGTGTTCCGGTCCCCGGCGCGCCCGACCACGTGATGTACGTGTGGGTCGACGCGCTCACCAATTACTTGACCGGCGTGGGCTTTCCGAACACCGACTCCGCCGCGTTCCAGAAGTTCTGGCCTGCCAACCTGCACATCATCGGCAAGGACATCACCAAGTTCCACACGGTGTACTGGCCCGCGTTCCTGATGTCGGCCGGGATCGCACTCCCCGACCGGGTGTTCGTGCACGGGTTCTTGTACAACAAGGGCGAGAAGATGTCGAAGTCGACGGGCAATGTCGTCGACCCGCTCTCGCTGGTGTCCACCTACGGCCTCGACCAGGTGCGGTTCTTCCTGCTGCGCGAGATCTCTTACGGCCAGGACGGCAGCTACAGCAACGACGCCATCGCGGGCCGCATCAACGCCGACCTGGCCAACGAGTTCGGCAACCTGGTCCAGCGCAGCCTGACCATGGTCAACAAGAACTGCGACGCCAAGTCCCCCACGCCCGGCGAGTTCACCGACGAAGACCGTGCGCTGCTCGACCGCGCGAACGGGCTGCTCGCCAAATGCCGCGCCGAGTTCGACGTCCAGCAGATGCACCTCGCCCTGGAAGCCATCTGGCTCACCCTCGGCGAAACCAATCGCTACTTCTCCGCCAACGCCCCCTGGGCACTGCGCAAGTCGGGCACCGCAGAAGACCTGGCCCGTATGGCGACGGTCCTCTACGTCACCCTCGAGGTGGTCCGCATCGTCGCCATCCTGGTCCAACCGGTGATGCCGGGCTCCGCGGCCAAGATCCTGGACCTGCTCGCCCAGGAAGGCCGCACCTTCGCCGACATCGCCACTCCCCTGGTTCCCGGTCTCGACCTGCCCGCGCCGGAGCCGATCTTCCCGCGCTACGTCGAGCCGAAGGAATAGTCGAACGAGCTGTGGCGCACGGCCTTTCGCCGTGCGCCACTCGTTCGCAACCGCCGGGTATCTCAACTCACCGTGGTCGGCAGCGTTCGCCAAGCCGGTCTGCGACCGATGGTCACCCATCGCAGGATCCATTCGGCGGGGCCGTAGCG
>NZ_JBHWZY010000474.1:0-5351 GCF_042727815.1 Nocardia sp. NPDC060220 | reverse complement strand
GGATTTCCTGCTCGCGGCCGTCGGCGGCGGTGTCATCGGGGCCGTGGTGGCGGCGGCATTGGTGATGTTGCGCCGGCGGATCACCGACCCGGTGCTCGATACCTCGGTATCGCTGCTGGCCCCGTTCGTGGCGTATCTGCCCGCCGAGCACTTCCACGCCTCGGGCGTGATCGCGGTCGTGACGTGCGGGATGATCCTGGGCCACGGCGCGCAACGGTGGCAGGGCGCGGCCTCGCGGGTCGCCGAGACCACCAATTGGCGCACCATCCAGTTCATTCTGGAGAGCGCGGTGTTCTTGATCATCGGGTTGCAGGTGCGCTGGATCGTCGAGGCCGCCTGGCACAGCGGGTTGGATCACGCCACGCTCGTCGTCGCGGCGGTGGGTGTGCTGGCCGCGGTGATGCTGGCGCGCCCGGTGTGGGTGTTCACGCCCGTGCTGGTGGCCAGGTTGTTCGGGCGCGCGACCGAACCGTTGAGTCATGCGGCGGTGGTGTCGTGGGCGGGCATGCGCGGGGTGGTGACCTTGGCGGCGGTGTTGTTGCTGCCCGACTCGACACCGCAGTTGCCGGTGCTGGAACTGCTCGCCCTGGTGGTGGTCGGCGGCACGCTGCTGGTGCAGGGCAGTTCGCTGCCGTGGCTGGTGCGGTTGCTGCGGTTGCGCGGACCCAGTCGCGAGGAAGACGCACTCGCCAAAGCCGATCTGCTGCAACAGGCTTCGACCGCCGGTCTGGCCGAACTCGACCGCAGGATCGGACCGGACACCCCCGAACCGGTGATCGAATCGCTGCGACAGCGACTGATCTGGCGCTCCAACGCCGCCTGGGAGCGGTTGGGCCGCCCGGAGGCCGAACTGGTGACACCGACCGCGGAGTACCGGCGGTTACGACTGGCGATGCTGGCCGCCGAACGCGATGCGGTGCTGACGGTTCGCGACGCGGGGGCGGTGGATTACGAAGTCCTCCAACATGTGCTGGCCCGGCTCGACCTCGAGGAATCGATGATCGACCGTTTCGACGAGAGCGACGACGAGCGCCGCGCCGAACCGCTGTCCACCGCCGCCGGTGCGGTGGGGTGCGCCCATCTGGAGGAGGCGCCGGCACTGGCAGAGCCGC
The DNA here is from genome assembly GCF_042727815.1 of Nocardia sp. NPDC060220. Classification (NCBI taxonomy): domain Bacteria; kingdom Bacillati; phylum Actinomycetota; class Actinomycetes; order Mycobacteriales; family Nocardiaceae; genus Nocardia; species Nocardia sp. NPDC060220. Next base: position 4,239 of record NZ_JBHWZY010000474.1, on the reverse strand, counting down.
CCGCTGGTGAGCTGGTGTGTCAGACGTGTCTGGACGAGGGCCTGCGCTGGGTGCATCTGCGAATGTGCACCGCCTGCGGGAACATCGGCTGCTGTGAGTCCTCGATCGGCGACCACGCGAGCGCCCATTTCCGGGACTCGGCGCATCCGGTGATGCGCAGTGTGGAGCCCGGGGAAGCCTGGCGATGGTGCTACGTGGACCAATTGCTCGGCTAGCTCACGGAAGTGTCCGTCCGGCCAGGGGTCGCGAATCAGCGCGGCACGAGACCCTGACGCAGTCGTCGCGCCGACGTGGTCGTCAGCCGCGGTGGGAGTAGATCAGTCGCGCGTATTCGGCGAGCAGGTGGTCGAGTTCGGTGGATTCGCCCGCGGCCGCGAGCTGTTGGTAGCCGATGATCATCGCCATGCCGAATTCGGTGACGACGGTGGCGGTGGCCGTGTCGTCGACGACGCCGTCGATGACACGGTGCACGGTGCGCCGCCGCGACTCGTCGACCCGCTTGACGGTGACGTGTACCGATTCGTCGTTGGCCGCCCAGGCGCGCAGCGCGGCTTCGGCGCCGTGTTCGAGTCCGCTGGCGAGCACCGACATCGCCCGCACGTCGGCGTCGGCGTCACCGTGGCCGACGTCGAGCGCGCGTAGCTCGACCATCTGACGGTTCTCCCAGTGTTCGAGCAGGGTGTCGACGAAGCCCTGCCAGGAGCCGAAGTGGTGATAGAACGAGCCGCTGGTGACGCCGAGGCGACGGCACAGCACCCCGATGTTGAGACCTTTGAAGCCGAACTCTGCGAGCACCGCCACCGCGGTGTCGAAGTACTGCTCCTTGGTGACCACTCGGGACATCGCGATGCCGTTCTGTTCGTGCGGGCAGGGCCGAAGAATCCGAACAGTACCCCATCGTATCGAGCCCTCGCGCGTACGTAACGTTGTCTACGCTGTGCCCCGGCGGGCCTTAGGGACGACGAAATACCAAGTGGCGGAACGAAATACGTGCACAACGGCCCAAAAGCGCATCCGAATGGAATAGCAGAGCGCACGCTCTGTAAACTTTTGTTCATGCCGAGACCGCGCACCCACGACCCGGAGACCGTGCTGGACGCCGCCGAAAAGCTGGCAGCAGGCGCCGGACCGGCCGCTGTCACAGTGCGCGCGGTCGCCGCCGCTACCGGAGTATCCAATGGCGCGCTCTATCACACATTTCAGTCCCGCCAGGTTGTCCTGGCGCGCACATGGTTACGCGCCGCGCACCGATTCCTCGCCCTCCAGTCGGCCGATATCGACCGCGCGGTCACCGCGCCCGACACCGAGACCCGCATCGACGCGGTCCTCGACGCCGCCGAGGCACCGGCGCGACTGGCCGAAAGCCATCCCGACTCCGCGCGTCTGCTGCTGATCGTCGACCGCGCCGAACTGCTCGCCGGCGACATCGCGCCCGCACTGGCACAGGAGATCGCCGACACCGAGAAGGCGCTCGTCGCCGCGCTCAACCGGCTCGCGCGCGCCCTGTGGGGTCGCGCCGACCGGCGCGGCCTCGCCACCGTCACCACCTGCCTGGTAGACCTGCCCACCGCGCTGCTGCTGCGCCGCGATCGGCTCACCGACCCCCTGGCCCGCGCTCAGCTGCGTGCTGCCGTGCGTGCCGTCCTCGACCTCGGTCCCCACTGAAAAGGAAACAGCCCCATGCCCACACTGCGCCACCACGATTCGATCGCCGTGCTCGACCTCGGTGACGGCGAGAACCGCTTCTCCCCCGACTTCCTCGACGAGATGAACACCCACCTCGACGCGGTCGTCGCCGAGGGCGCGTCCGCGCTGGTGACCACCGCGACCGGCAAGATCTACTCCAACGGTCTCGACCTGGACTGGCTCTCGGCCAACGGCGACCGGGCCGCCGAATACGTCGCGGCGGTGCACACCCTGTTCGCCCGGGTCCTCACCCTGCCCATGCCGACGGTCGCCGCGATCGGCGGACACGCCTTCGGTGCGGGTGCGATGGTGGCGATGGCGCACGACTACCGGGTGATGCGCGCCGACCGTGGCTACTTCTGTTTCCCCGAGGCCGACATCCGCATCCCGTTCACCAACGGCATGGCCGCGCTCATCCAAGCCAAGACGACCCCCAAGACCGCCGTGGCCAGCATGACCACGGCCCGTCGCTTCGGTGGCCCCGACGCGCTGGCACTGGACCTGGTCGACGCCACCGCCGCGGAAAGCGAAGTCCTCGATACCGCACTGGCTTTGGTGGCACCGCTGGGCGGCAAAGACCAGACCACGATGACAGCGATCAAATCCGTGATGTTCGCCGAAGTCCTCGACGCGCTGCGCAACCGGGACTGAACCGATCAGGGCAGCCGGGGGCCCTTGCCCAGGTAGATGTCGCCACGGTCATCGCCTGCCCAACCGCCCCCGGTATAGTCGCCCAGCACGAAACACGAGTCGCAGAACTGCTTTCCGAACACCGTCAGGTAGATGCTGCGGTAGGAGCTGATGGCCCGCATCTTCACCGACTTGTAGGCCGCCTGCGCCGGTGGTTGCGCTTCCAGGAACGCGTAGCGGCGAAAGTCGGCGACTGGTTCGGTGGAGAACCGGACCAGTCCGAGGCGACTGAGGTTGCCCAGGTAGTGGTGGTCGCGGTCGGGCAGCGCGCACCCGGCCATGGCGGCGATCATGTTGATGCCGTCGGCCAGCCGTTGCGAGCCGATCCCGAACGGCGCCTTGGTGCGGATGTCGATCGCGGGCTGCGGCCCGGCGACAGCCAGGAAGCGCAGGATCCGGGCTTCGTCGGGTGTCAGGTCGTGCAGGATCGGCACGAACGAGGGGTGCAGCTCACGCGGTTGCTGCGCGGAGTCCCAGCCCTCGGTGATCATCGCGTCGCCCATCGCCTTGAGATCCTCGGCGTCGACCTTGGTTTCGACCGGGCCGTAGACGCCGGTGGCGGTGCTGGTCAGACCGAGCGCGCTCAACGCCGCCCGCCGAAACAGCTCCACGCGTTCGTCGACGATCTGCGAGATCGGTTCGCCGGAACGGAGGTCGTCGACCAGATCGGTGGCGGTGTGCACAGCGCCCTTGGCCACCGTGCCGACGATGTGGCGCAACGACAATCCCGCGATCCGCGCCAAACCGAGCAGATCGGTCGGGATCCTGGGTTCGCGATCAGGGTTGGGCTCCATTGCTCACACTCCGAAGATCAGCAGGTGCAGCGCGCCGATGAAGGCACCGAGCACGCCACCGTGCAGATACAGCAGCCACGCGTCCTGTTCGATGGCGGTGTAGAGCATTTCGACGAACTCCTCGGGCGGCAGTTCACGCAGTTTCTCGGTGGCGAGCCGGTCGACGCTGGCCGCGGTGGTCTGAGAGAACTCCACGTCCTCGACCAACCACGGCTTCATCTCGGTCGCCAGGCTCGCGCCCGCGGTGGCCTGGATGGCGTCGAAATGGCGGGGTCCGATCGCGAGCCGGGTCACCGACCGCAGCGGGCCCAGAATCCGGTCGATCTCGGCCTCGAGGAAGTGCGCGATGACCGCACGCGTCTTGTCGCCACTGGGCCCGTCGAGCAATTGTTCGGTCACGACATCGAGGGTGACGATCTGATACCCGATCGCATGCCCCAGATCCGCCGCCGCCTGGTACTGCCGTTTCGCGAATTTCGCGACCCCCCACGGATATCGGTAGCGCGGCTGCGGCACGGCGGGCTCGAACACCACCTTGATCGCGATGATGTTGACCAGCACACCCACCGTCGCGCCACCCGCGAGCACCCACGCCCACGCGGGCAGGAAATGCAAAATCTCGTAGAGCCAGCCGGGCAGTGAGATCACCGCGGGGGTGTCACCGTGGGGGGTGCTGTAGTGCAGCAACGACAACCACAGCGCCACGATCACCCCGAACGGGAATCCCAGCACCCCACTGCGGATCATGAACCGCAATTCCGGTGCGCCGAGCCCGTAGATCACGTCCTTGAGCAGTTCGGGCCTGCGCCGCAGGTAGCCCACGACCATCAGCTTCACATCGAGGAGCTGGTCGATGTTCTCGCCGATGAAGTCGAACGCGCGATCGGTGATCGCGGGCAGCTCGGCCTCGACCCGGGTGTAGACGGCTTCGCGTGCGCGCGGCGGCATGTCGGCCCACAGGCGCGGATGCTCGGCGACCATGATCGAGTCGACCATCGAGCGCACGTTCGGCATCGCCACCAGCGCGACCTGCGCGGAGATCTTGCGCGGATCCATCTGGTCGAAGAAG
>NZ_JBHWZY010000473.1:0-5353 GCF_042727815.1 Nocardia sp. NPDC060220 | reverse complement strand
CGCCCACGTATAGCAGTACGGCGCGCAGATACAGCTCCAGGTAGAGCACGCCGGCCGCGACGATCGACACGAGCGAGACGACGATCAGCATGATGGGACCGCCGCCGATCCCGTCACCCTTCTTCAGCGCCTCGGAGAACGTCCCGAAGAACGCGTCCGTCTGATTCCCCGTCGCTTTCGCGAGGACGTCGCCCTCGGCGGCGTCGTCGAGGTGATCGTGGACGGCCTGCCCATCGGGCTCGGTTCGTTCGTCAGCGGTGAGCAGCGTCTGGATTCGCGCCTGGCCGCCGCCCTCATGGGCATCCAGGCTATCAAGGGTGTCGAGGTGGGCGACGGGTTCGAGACCGCGCGACGACGCGGCAGCCAGGCCCACGACGAGATGCGTCCCGGCCCCGACGGCGTCTTGCGCTCGACCAACCGCGCGGGCGGCCTCGAAGGCGGCATGACCAACGGCGAAGCACTGCGGGTGCGCGCCGCGATGAAGCCGATCTCGACTGTGCCGCGTGCGCTGTCGACGGTCGACATGTCCAGCGGTGAGGAAGCCGTCGCCATCCACCAGCGCTCGGACGTGTGCGCGGTGCCCGCGGCAGCCGTGGTCGCGGAGTCGATGGTGGCGCTGGTGCTGGCGCAGGCCGCGCTGGAGAAGTTCGGCGGCGACTCGCTGGCCGAGACCGTCGACAACATCACCAGTTACGTCAAGCGGATCGGTAGCCGCCCACACGTGCCCGCGGACAGCCGTATCCCGTGACCGCGCAGGGGCAGGAGGGGACCGCGCCGGAGAGCGACGCGGGCCCCTCACCGGCGATCGTCGAGCCCGGAGCTCCTGACACCGGCGGTGACGACCGGACCGCGCCTGCGGCACGCGTGGTACTGGTCGGGTTGCCCGGCTCGGGGAAGTCGACCATCGGGCGCAAGCTGGCCAGGGAACTCGGGGTGGAGCTCTACGACACCGACGCGGGGATCGAGGCCGATACCGGCCGCACGATTCCCGACATCTTCGCCACCGACGGTGAGACGGAGTTCCGCCGGATCGAGGAACAGGTGGTGCGCCGCGCTGTGCTCGAGCACGACGGCGTGGTTTCCCTCGGCGGCGGTTCGGTGCTGTCCGAACGAACCAGGGACCTGCTGCGGGACGCTCTCGTCGTCTACCTGGAAATCAGTGTGTCCGAAGGGGTTCGGCGTACCGGCGCCAGCAGTACCCGTCCACTGCTCAACGGAGTCGACCCCGCTGCCAAGTATCGGGATCTGATGCGCGAGCGTCGCCCGCTCTACCGCGAGATCGCCTCCGTGCGTGTGCGGACCGACGGGCGGAGTCCGGGTCGGGTAGTGCGAATGATACTGGCCAAGCTCGGGCTCGAATCGGTGCGCACCGATCTGCAATCTCCACGTGTGAACGCCGGAAACACCTCGCCCGCTTCGGGTTCGGTCACCGGCAGGCCCGGAACGGGCAGCAATCGGTCCAAGAACAGGCGACGCGCCAGGGCCCGCGCCGCCGCCGCACGCCGAAGTGGTGCCGACCAGACGGGCGTGGCGGCCATCGAACGCCGCGACGCCCCGGATGATCGGAACCGTTCGGGGGCAACACAATCCGCGACCGATCGGGCGGCAGTCGACGACACCACCGGCGCCACTCGCACAGCGGGTGCGGCGCAGAGTGAGTCACGCACGACCGCCGGTCGACGGTCCCGGCGTAGTAGGTCGCGCCGAGGCGGTGCGCGGATCCGACCGGCGACCACCGTGGCCACCCGGGAAACCGGCGGCTCGGTGGCCGAGAGTCCGGAGAGCCGCGCGAGCTCGAAATCAGAGGGCCGCGCGGGTACAGCCGAAAACCAGCCGGGCAACCGCGCTGCCGGCGCCGGGGGCCGGACGGGTAATCGCAGCACGCCGGGTAGTCGAGTAGGCGGCCGCAGCCCGGTCACGGGAGGCCAGGCGGCCGGTCGCAATGCCGGTCGCGGCAGGCGGACGGCGAGCCGTGAGGCAGGCGCCCCAGGGCGGGCCGGGCAGCGCGGTGGCGAGCCTGCCGGACCGTCGGGTTCGACTACCCCGGAATCTTCGGTGGAAAGCCGGACCGGGGCACCACAACAGGTGCAGCGGGCCGGACCATCCGGTGACGCGGAGCGTGGGACCGGCGCCAACGAACGCCGACGACGCGGGCAACCGCGGCGACGCGGCGGGCGACGCAATAACAATGACCAGAAAGAATCGGAGCAGCGCACGTGACAGAGCCGAACATCATCCAGGTTCGCACCGCCGACCCGTACCCGGTGATCATCGGCCGCGGACTGCTCGGCGATCTCGTCGAAGCGGTCAACGCGGGCAACGCCGTGCGGACCGTGGCGATCTTCCATCAGCCGCCGCTGGCCGAAACCGCCGAGGCGGTGCGTAAAGCACTGGCCGACACCGGGATCGACGCGCATCGCATCGAGATCCCCGACGCCGAGGACGGCAAGGAACTGGCCGTGGCCGGGTTCTGCTGGGAGGTGCTCGGCCGGATCGGCCTGACCCGCAACGACGCCATCGTGAGTCTCGGTGGCGGCGCCGCGACCGACCTGGCCGGCTTCGTCGCCGCCACCTGGATGCGCGGGGTGCGCATCGTGCACGTGCCGACCACGCTGCTGGCGATGGTCGACGCCGCGGTCGGCGGCAAGACCGGCATCAACACCGAGGCGGGCAAGAACCTCGTGGGCAGCTTCCACGAGCCCAGCGCCGTGCTGGTCGACCTGGCGACCCTGGAAACGGTGCCGCGCAACGAGATCGTGGCGGGCATGGCCGAGATCATCAAGGCCGGTTTCATCGCCGACCCGGTGATCCTCGACCTCATCGAGGCCGATCCCGAGGCTGCCCTCGACCCCACCGGCGATGTGCTGCCCGAACTGATCCGGCGCGCCATCCAGGTCAAGGCCGACGTGGTCGCCGCCGACCTCAAGGAATCGAGCCTGCGCGAGATCCTGAACTACGGCCACACCCTCGGCCACGCCGTGGAGCGCCGCGAGCGCTACCGCTGGCGTCACGGCGCCGCGGTGTCCGTCGGCTTGGTCTTCGCCGCCGAACTCGGCCGACTGGCCGGCCGTCTCGACGACGCCACCGCCGATCGGCACCGCACCATCCTGGAAAGCGTCGGCCTGCCCGTCTCCTACGACGGCGATGCGCTCCCCCACCTGATGGACGCGATGCAAACCGACAAGAAGACCCGATCCGGTGTGCTGCGTTTCGTGATCCTGGACGGTCTGGCCAAGCCCGGCCGTCTCGAGGGCCCTGATCCGTCGCTGCTGGCCGCCGCCTACTCGGCCATCGCCCGCGACACCACCCCGGGCACGTCACCGATCATGCTCTGAGATCCGCACTCTGGCACCTGTTCGCGCCCCGACACCATGGTGGGGCGCGAACAGGTTCGAAGGGTCGACTCGCGGCCGGTGCCGTTCCCGAGAGAACGACTCCGCTCAGTTCGCGGTGGCGAATTCGGGTTCCGCGGCACCGGTGGCGGATTCGCTCGAACGGCGCGACCGCGAGTAGCCGAAGGCGACACCCGCCAGCGCGGGCAGGAAGATCAGCAGCAGGATGAACGATGCCGCGGACGTCAGTTCGTAGAGGATCCCGGCGTCGCCGAGTTCGATTCCGGGCACCTGATCGAGGACCCAGCACACGGCCGAGCTGGCCAGCCCCGCGCCGAACCCGGCAGCCAACCAGCGGACGGTGAGGCCGTCTGCGCCCGTGCGGCCGTCGCGCACGCCCCAGGCGACTACCACGGCGACGATGGCGAGCAGGCAGGCCGCGCGCCAGAAGGTGCCGTAAGTGGGCCAGGAGGCCATGACGAGGCCGAGCAGAACACGCAGGGCGACGACCAGCGCGCCGAGGACGGTGGCTCGTAACACCCAAGCGGTCATGAAGAACACCTTAGCGGGCAAAAACTAGAACCGGTGTCAATTCGACAGATCGGTCGGTGATGTCGAGGATTCGGCACCGCACTCGGCGGCAGCCACCGGAGCCGTCGCCTACTGCTGCGGAAGGGACGCTTCCAGCGCGGCGGCCATCGCCGCACGCGGCGCAGGTCGACCGGTGAACAGTTCGACCTGTCCGTATGCCTGATTCAGCAACATCTGCAGGCCGCTGACCACCGTGTGCCCGGCGGCCTCGACCGCCGTTGCGAGGGGGGTCGGCCACGGGTTGTAGATCGCGTCGAGCACGACCGGTGCCACGGCTACCGCCGACGCGATCACCGCAGCCGCCTCGGCGGGCACCGTGCTCACCACCGCCGCGGCCGACGCGCACGCCGCGCGCACCTGCTCCCTGTCGAGCGGCACGACCGCGGCCCGCAGGCCGAGACGGTCCGCCAATTCCAGTGCGCTGCGTGCCCGTCCGGCATCACGGGCGATCACCGTCACCTTCTTCGCCCCGAGTTCGGTCAGGGCAAGCAACGCGGGCCTGGCCGTTCCGCCGGCACCGAGCACGACAGCCTCGTCGATCGTCGAGACGCCACCACCGCGCAACGCACCGAGGACGCCGTCGACATCGGTGCAGTCCGCCGACCACCCGGCATCGACGCGCACGAGGGTATTGGCCGAGCCGACCAGCACGGCGCGCTCGGTGCGCTCGGCAGCCACCGCCAGCGCCGCTTCCTTACCCGGCATCGTCACCGACAGCCCGACCCATTCCGGGCCCAACTCACCGACGAGCCCGGGCAGCCGCGCGGCATCGCATTCGATCCGCTCGTAACTCCAGTCGAGGCCCAGCGCGCGGTAGGCGGCCAGGTGCAGCTGAGGAGAGCGCGAATGCGCGATCGGCTGACCGAGGACAGCGGCCTTGCGACCCATCTCAGCGCCCACTGTCGAGAATGCCGCTCTGCTCGGCCTTCACGATATTGCGTAGGTGCTCGGAGTAGCTCTCGGTGAACAGGGTGGTGCCCTTCTTGTCGATCGTGACGAAGTACAGCCACTTCCCCGGCTCCGGATTCTCCATCGCCTGCAGGGCTTTGAGCGAGGGTGCGGAGATCGGATTGGCGGGCAGACCCGACATCGCGTACGTGTTCCACGGCGTGACGGTGTTGCGGTCGGAGTCGGTGGTGGCGACCTCGGTCTCCTCCAGCGAATAGTTCACCGTCGAGTCGAACTGCAACGGCTGGTCGATCCGCAGCCGGTTGACGATGACCCGCGCGACCTTCGGCATGTCCGGTGCCAGCGCTTCGCGTTCGACCAACGAGGCCGCGATCAACGTCTGGTAGGGGTTGAGCTGGGTTTCGGCGCCCGAACGCAACAATCCGGTGGACTCGTAGAGCGCCGCGCTCGCGGTGATCAGCTGACGCAGGATCTGCACCGCCCCGCCGCTGGGATCGAAATCCAGGGTGCCCGCGGAGATC